>NZ_BAAJPZ010000007.1:0-268158 GCF_057552455.1 Streptomyces sp. PKA51 | reverse complement strand
GGACCTGCGTTCCGCGTCTCCGGCGTCCTTTGCGCCCTTCCCCGCACGCTCGTCCAGGCGGAAGAGCCTGATCTCCCGTTCCACCCGCGCCTGGTAGCGCGCGTACGGCGGCCAGAACCGCAGCACCGCCGCCCAGACCTCCTCGCGTTCCGCGCCGCGCAGCAGGCGCGCCCGGACGGGCACGTCCCGGCCCCGCCAGCTGATCTCGGCCTCCGGATGGGCGAGGAGGTTCGCCGTCCAGGCCGGATGCCCGGGCCGGCCGAAATTGCTGCCGATCAGTACCCAGGCACGCCGTCCGGCTTCCGCGTCCTTGCAGGGCATGCAGGCCAGCGGCGTCCTGCGGGGCAGGCCGCTGCGCGCGCCGGTGGAGGTCAGCACGCAGCCGGGCAGCATGCGGGTACTGAGCAGCACCCTGCCGCCGGTGATGCGGTGCACCGCGCGGTCCACCGCGGGCACGACGTACGGGGCGATCTTGGCGAAGGCGCGGGTCGAGGAGACCTTCTGCACCAGTTGTTCGACGACAGCCGTCATGGAACCACCGCTTCCCGGTCGTTGTGCGGGTCGAAGAGGCCGGCGAGCTCCGCGGCACGGGCCCGCAGGCGATGAACGGGACCGAAGAGGAGTTCGTCGGAGCTCACCCGTTTGAAGTACAGCTGCACATCGTGTTCCCAGGTCACTCCGATACCACCGTGCAGCTGCACGCCCTCGGCGGCCACCGTGCGGGCCGTCTCCAGTGCCTGTGCGAGCGCCAGGGCACCGGCTGCGGTCCGCCCGGACCACGCCGCGTAGTACGCCGCCGAGCGGGCGGCGCACACGGCCACGTACAGATCCGCCAGCCGGTGCTTGATCGCCTGGAACGAGCCGATCGGCCTGCCGAACTGCTCGCGCACCCGCGCGTACTCCACCGTCAGTTCCAGCACGCGCTCCGCCGCCCCCACCGCCTCCGCCGCCAAGGCGGCCGTCACGCCGCCGGCGAGTGCCGCCAGCGGGGCCCGGGCGTCGGCCGCGTCCGGACCGAGCAGCTCCGCCTCGGCGTCGCGGAACTCCAGCCGCGCCTGGGGCCGCGTCTGGTCCATGGTGACCAGCCGGGTGCGGCGTACCCGGCTCTGCGCCGGGTCGACGGCGAACAGCAGCACGCACGGGCGTACCGGGCCGCCGGCGCGCGCGGCGACCAGCAGCAGGCCGGCGCTGTGGCCGTCGAGCACCTGCGGTGCCTCGCCGTACAGCCGCCAGCCGGCGGGGGTGCGGCGTGCCTGTACCCCGCCGGAGCGGGCGCCTCCGGCCCACTCGCCGTCCTGCGCGCCGGTCAGCCCCAGGGCTGCGTTCACCGTTCCGCGGGGTACCACGAGCGTCCCCGTGAGCTCGCCGCCGGCGAGGCGTGGCAGCAGGGCGTCCCGCTGCCGGGACGTCCCCAGCGCGGCGACGAGCGGCGCCGCGAGGGCGCAGGTGCCGAGCAGGGGCGAGGGCAGCAGCGCCCGTCCCGTCTCCTCGAAGGCCAGGGCGAGCTCGACGGGCCCGCAGCCGGCGCCGCCGTGCCGCCGCTCCACCGCGAGGCCGGCCAGGCCCACCTCCTTCGCGAGCCGCCGCCACAGGTCCTCGTCGTATCCGGCCGGGGTGTCGGCGGCCGCCCTGACCTTGTGCGGGGGTGCGTGCCCGGCGAGCAGGTCGCGCAGGGTGCGCTTGATCTGACGTTGTTCCTCGCTGAGTGCGACGTCCATGGACAGCACCCCTCTGCGGGCTCGACCTGACGGTTCGTCATATCACTACGCCATGCTAGGCATTCATCTGATGTACCGTCAGCTGTATGACTCGGGGCACGCGCAAGGTCGCCGTCGCCGGCGTCGCTCTGTCCGACTGCGGCCGCCTCGACGCGGTCACCCCCTACGCCCTGCACGCGCAGGCCGCCCGCCGCGCGGTGCACGACGCCGGCCTGGACCGCTCGCTGATCGACGGCTTCGCCTCCGCCGGCCTGGGCACCCTGGCCCCGGTGGAGGTGGCGGAGCACCTGGGACTGCGCCCCAGGTGGGTGGACTCGACCTCCGTCGGCGGCGCGACCTGGGAGGTCATGGCGGCCCACGCGGCCGACGCCATCGCCCAAGGGCACGCGAACGCCGTCCTCCTGGTGTACGGCTCGACGGCGCGCGCCGACATCAAGGCGGGACGGCGCACCTCCGACCTGTCCTTCGGCGCGCGCGGTCCGGCGCAGTTCGAGGTGCCCTACGGGCATACGCTCATCGCCAAGTACGCGATGGCCGCCCGCCGTCACATGCACCAGTACGGCACGACGATCGAGCAACTGGCCGACATCGCGGTGCAGGCCCGCGCCAACGCCGCCCACAATCCGCACGCCCTGCACCGGGACCCGATCACCGTCGACGACGTCCTCGGCAGCCGCATGATCGCCGATCCCTTCACCTCCCTCCACTGCTGCATACGTTCCGACGGCGGCTGCGCGGTCCTGCTCGCCGCCGAGGAGTACGCGACGGACGCGGCGAAACCACCGGTGTGGGTCCTGGGCAGCGGTATGGCGGTCTCGCACGCGGCCATGTCGCAGTGGGAGGACTTCACGGTCGGGCCGGCGGCCGTCGCGGGACGGCTGGCCTTCGAGCGGGCGGGCGTGCGCCCCCACGAGATCGAGGTGGCGGAGCTGTACGACGCCTTCACGTACATGACGCTGGTGACACTGGAAGACCTGGGCTTCTGCGCCAAGGGCGAGGGCGGCGCCTTCGCCGCCGGGGGCCGGCTGACGACCGGCGGCGCACTGCCGGTCAACACCGACGGCGGCGGGCTGTCCGCCTGCCACCCGGGCATGCGGGGCCTCTTCCTGCTGGTGGAGGCGGTACGGCAGCTGCGCGGCGAGGCCGAGGAGGGCCGGCAGGTGCGCCGGGCGGACGGCCGCCCGCCGCGGCTCGCCGTCGCCTCGGGGACGGGCGGCTGGTTCTGCTCGGCGGGCACCCTGGTCCTGGGCCGCGATTGAGTCCGGGGGGCGACGGCAGGGAGGAGGGGGCGGCCGCTCAGCCCGCCGTTCAGTCGACTACGGCAGGGCGGAACACGGGCACCGCCACCGGGACCTCCGCCCCGCACCGGAAGGCGACCCGCAGGCGCATGCCGACGGCCAACCGGCCCTCCGGGCAGTCGACCACCTCGGTCATCATGCGCGGGCCCTCCGCGAGCACCACCACGGCCGCCGTGTACGGCAGGCGCGCCCCGAAGGGAGCGAGGTCGTTGCGGTGGACGACGGACCAGGTGTAGAGCTCCGCCAGGCCACTGGCCTCCTCCCAGACGACGTCCTCGCTCCAGCAGTAAGGACAGAACTCGCGGGGGTAGTGGTGAGCCCTGCCGCATGCGGCCGCACGGCAGCGCCGCAGGAGCAGCCGGCCCGCGGCGGCGGCGTCCCAGTAGGGGCGCGTGAAGTCGTCGATCTCGGGTACGTCGTGGCGTGCCGGACGGTCCACCGCCGGTCCCTCCCCAGGTGCTGCGGGTGTGTGTCGCCGGTCGCTCGCGCCTCTCCTGCCCCGTTCCCCGGAGCCTGCCCGGATCGCTAATCTGACAGAGCATCAGTTTGAACACCACCTTAGCCAACGCTTCGTCGGCATACCCGGCACTGAGCAGGAGTGGGCGAGAACGATGCTCGGATCGACTCACGGCAGCCTCACCACCACCTCCCGTCCCGCCCGCGTAGCGGCCTGCGGCCGGCACCCGGGACCGGCCGTGCACGGCACGGCCACCGACCCCGCGGAGGACCTCGACGTCAGCGGTCGTCCGCTGACGCGCGACGTCCCCGACCTGGACCGGCTCTTCAGGCCCGAGACCGTGGCCGTCATCGGCGCCTCCGACACCGAGGGACGCCCCAACACCGCCATCACCCGGCAGCTCGTCGACTGGGCGGGCCGCGTCGGCGCACGCATCCACCCCGTGCACCCCACGCGCACCACCGTCTTCGGCATCCCCTGCCGACCCGGCGTCCGCGACCTGCCCGAACCGATCGACCTCGCCGTCGTGCTCGTCGGCGACCCGGCACCGGTGCTGGAGGATCTCGCCCGGCTCCGGGTGAAGTTCGCCGTCGTCTTCGCCTCCGGGTTCGCCGAGACCGGTGCCGAGGGCGCGGCCGCCCAGCAGCGGCTCGCCGACGCCGTCCGCGGCACCACCACGCGCCTGCTCGGCCCGAACACCAACCTCAACGCCTTCGAGCGCTTCCGCGACGACCTCACGGGCCCCGCCATCGCCCTGATCACCCAGTCAGGCCACCAGGGGCGGCCGGTCTTCGCCCTGCAGGAGCTCGGCATCCGCGTCTCGCACTGGGCCCCGACCGGCAACGAGGCCGACCTGGAGTGCGCCGACTTCGTCTCCTACTTCGCCACCCGGCCGGAGGTCGGGGCCATCGCCGCCTATGTGGAAGGGATCGCCGACGGGCGCTCCTTCCTCCTGGCCGCCGACCGGGCCGCCCGGCACAAGGTGCCCCTGGTGATGGTCAAGGTCGGCCGCACGGAGACGGGTGCCCGGACCGCCGCCACCCACACCGGCAAGCTCACCGGCGCGGACGACGTGGTGGACGCCGCCATGCGGCAGTTCGGCGTCATCCGTGTGGACGGCCTCGACGAACTGCAGGACACCGCGACGCTCCTCGCCCGGGCCCGCCCCCCGCGGGCCACCGGCGTCGCCGTGTATTCGATCTCCGGGGGCACGGGGGCGCACTTCGCCGACCTGGCCACGGCGGCCGGGCTGGACCTGCCCGCCCTCTCCCCCGCCAAGCAGGCCGAGCTCCATCAGTGGATCCCCGCGTACCTGAGCGTGGCCAACCCCGTCGACAACGGCGGCCACCCGGTCGGCGACTGGCGGGGCCGCAAAATCCTCGACGCCCTGCTCGCGGACCCGTCCGTCGGCGTCCTCGTCTGCCCGATCACCGGCCCCTTCCCTCCCCTGAGCGACAAGCTCGCGCAGGACCTGGTGGACGCGGCCGAGAAGACCGACAAGCCGGTGTGCGTGGTGTGGGGCTCGCCCGTGGGCACCGAGGCCGCCTATCGCTCCACCTTGCTGGGCTCCTCGCGCGTGGTCACCTTCCGTACCTTCGCCAACTGCGTCGGCGCGATCCGAGCCTACTTCGCCCACCACCGCTTCACCGACGGCTACCGCTCGCCCTTCGAGGACGCGCCCCGCTCGCCGTCCCCCGCCGTGCGCAAGGCCGAGCAACTGCTGCGCCCGGGCGAGCAGCTCAGCGAGCACGCGGCGAAACAGCTCCTGCGCGCGTACGGCATACGGGTGCCGCGCGAGCAGCTGGTGACCAGCGCCGCGGCGGCCGTGCGGGCCGCGGGCCAGGTCGGCTACCCGGTGGTCATGAAGGCGTCCGGCCCGCGGCTGGCCCACAAGACGGAGCTGGGACTGGTCAGGCTCGGACTCGGCTCCGCGAGCCAAGTGCGCGACACCTACCGGGAGCTGTGCGACATCGCCCGCTACGAAGGGCTCCCGCTGGAGGGCATCCTCGTGGGCCAACTGGTGCCGCAGGGCGTCGAGATGGCCGTCGGCATCACCCACGACCGCCTCTTCGGCCCCACCGTGACCGTGGGCGTGGGCGGTGTCCTGATGGAGGTCCTCGCCGACACCGCCGTCCGCGTACCGCCGTTCCGCGAGGAGCACGCCCGCCAGATGCTCGGCGAACTGCGCGGCCGAGCCCTGCTGGAGGGCGTCCGCGGGGCTCCCCCGGCCGACGTGGACGCCCTCGTCGAGACCGTCCTGCGCGTCCAGCGCATGGCGCTGGAACTCGGCGGCCTCGCCGAGCTGGACGTCAATCCGCTCGTGGTGCTGGAACGCGGCCAGGGCGCCGTGGCCCTCGACGCGCTCGCCGTCTGCCGCTGATCCCGCGGCCCCAAGGAGTCCGCTCATGAATCCCTCCCCCCAGGAGAACCCCTCCGCTGGTTCATTGGTTGCGCACACCACTGACAACGGGGTGGTCCGGCTGACCCTCAACCGCCCCGATTCCCTCAACGCCATCACACCTGACCTGCGCGAACAGCTGATTTCCGGCTTCGCCCGGGCCTCCGCCGACCCGGCCGTGCGGGCCGTCGTCCTCACCGGCGCCGGCACGGGATTCTGCACGGGTGCCGACCTGCGTACGGGCGCCGGGGCGCCCCCGCGCGAGCGGGTGCCCGGCGACGTGGCGCGCCTGCTACGGGAGGGGGCGCAGCGACTGGTCGGCGCGGTGCTGGACTGCGAGAAGCCCGTGATCGCCGCCGTCAACGGCACGGCCGCCGGCCTGGGGGTGCACCTGGCGCTGGCCTGCGACCTGGTCCTGGCCGCGCAGAGCGCGCGGTTCCTGGAGGTGTTCGTCCGGCGCGGGCTGGTGCCCGACGGCGGCGGCGCGTACCTGCTGGCCCGGCTGGTCGGCCCGCAACGCGCCAAGGAGCTGATGTTCTTCGGCGATGCGGTGCCCGCGACGGAGGCGCACCGGATGGGGCTGGTGAACCGTGTGGTGCCGGACGCCGAGCTGGCCGCGGCCGCGATGGCGTGGGCGTCGCGACTGGCAGACGGTCCGACCCGTGCCCTGGCGCTGACGAAGCAGTTGGTCAACGCCTCCTTGGAGAGCACTCGTGCAGGCGCGTTCGCCGCCGAGGCGGCGGCTCAGGAGATCAACGTGACCACGGCGGACGCGGCCGAGGGCATCGCTTCCTTCCGGGAGCGCCGCAACCCTGTCTTCCGGGGGTGCTGACCGCGCGCGCCGCGCGTGAGCCTTCCGATCTCACGGGGCTTCGGATTCAATGTGCGCATGATGGGACACGCCGGTATGGCGGCCGTCGCCATACGCTTCCTGCGGTCGGAGGGGAACACCGCCCCGGTCGCCCCGTATCCCGCCCCGCGGGCCCGCCCGGTCCTGCGGGCCGTCGGACCGGACGAGCGTCCTCCACCGTCGCCGGAGGTGTTCCGCTCCGTTCTGGGTCACTTCGCCAGCGGCGTCACGGTGATCACGGCCCCCGGCGCGGAAGGGGAGCCTCCGGCCGGCTTCGCCTGTCAGTCGTTCTCGTCCCTCTCCCTCGACCCGCCGCTGGTCGTCTTCATGGTGGCCCGTACCTCCACGACGTGGCCCCGCATCGCCCGTGCGGGCGTCTTCTGCGTCAACATCCTGGGGTCCGGACACGGCACCCTGTGCAGGGGTTTCGCCGTCAGTGGCGCGCGAACTGCCGACAAGTTCGCCGGGGTTGCCTACGACCCCGCACCGGTGTCCGGCTCGCCGCGGCTGCGGGAGGTGCCGGCGTGGATCGACTGCGCGGTGCACGCGGTGCACACCGCCGGGGACCATCTGGTGGTCGTGGGGCGCGTGGTGGCACTGGGGGCGGACGAGGCCGCCGCGAGCGCCGGCCCGCTGCTCTTCCACCGCGGGGCCTTCGGCACGTTCGACGCCTTCGGCAGCTACGACGGATAACCGTTTCCGCTAGTGCTTCCCGTGCTTGTCCCTGCTGCCGCCCTTGCCGTGCTTGACGACCTTGGTGAGCACATAGCGCTTGCCCGAACCGGGCTTGCCGATCTCGTGGTAGATCCGCGGCTCGCGCTTCGTGCCGATGAGGCTCCAGTCGCGGGAGAGCTCGCACGCACTGATGCGCAGGGAGACGCCCTGGACGCGTCCGCTGTCCTTGACCGGCGTCCAAGTGCCCGAGCCGTCGCAGTCCCGGGCCCGGTCCTTGCCCGTGCCGTCCCAGGTGAAGTTGTCCAGGCCGTCGGCAACGGCGGCGCCGTCGTCGGTGAGCCGGACGGTGCCGCCCCGGCCGTCGCTCCAGGTGCCGGCGAGGTCCTGCTTGGTCAGCCGCGGCGGCTGGTACACGCTCACCAGGCCGGAGGCGTACGCTCCCGTGCCGAGGGCACCGACGACGAGCCAGGCGACCAGGCCGTCGCGCACGACGCGGCGGGTCACGCTGCCGGCGCGACCGGTGCGCACGCGGCGTGCCGCCGCCCGGCCGGCCAGCGCGGCGGGCAGCAGGACGACGGTGAGACCGCCCCACCAGATGAGGTAGTTGAGCGGGTTCGCGACGTTGTGACTGCCGAGCGCGGCCACCGCGCCGAAGAGAAGGACCACGGCCGCGGAGACCGCGGGCACGGCTGCCGCCGTCCACCAGGCGCGCTCCTCGCGGTAGCGGCGGCGGGCGGCCCGCCGGCCCAGCGTCAGCGCGGGCATCACGGCGGCCGCGGTGACGAAGCCGCTGATCAGAACGGTGAGAAGCAGGGCGGCCAGCGCGGCCACGGCGGCGAGCATCGGGGCCTTGGGCAGGCCGTCGTGCTCGCGCGCGAGCAGGACGAAGACCCCGGTGGTGAGGGCGACGACCGTCTCCGCGCACAGCGCCGCCATGGAGGCGCAGAACGCGGCACCGAAGCCGTCGTCGCGCGCCGGACGCTGCGACGCGGCACAGCACGGCGCGGACGTGGCGTCCGTCGCCCCGTCCGGTATCGCGTGCGGCTCAGCCTGCTGTGTCATATCAGCCCCTCTCACCATGAGAGATTCCCCCGAAGGCCGAGAGGTTGCGTCGGATCGGCCCAAGATTTCACCGATTCATCCCGCTTGGTCCGCATGAGGCTCGGGCGAGGTCCGGTCAGAGGCAGCAAGGAGGGACCAGGAAGGACGGACCCACCTCACACGGACATGCCCGGCCGCGCAAGACCTCCCGCCCGGAACGCACGACAGATCACAGGGCGGCCGTGAGCGGCTCACGATGCGGACCGATCGGGCCGAAGGAAAGGACGCCGCGCGCGACCCTACGGTTGTTCGCGTCGGCCACGGCCCGCTCGAAGTCCTCGACGGGGTAGACCTCGGTGACCAGCTCGTCGAGCAGCAGCCGTCCCTCCTCGTACAGCCGCGCGTAAAGGGCCACGTCGTGCTGGGGCCGCGAGGAGCCGTACCGGCAGCCGAGCACCGACTTGTCCATGTACAGGGACGCGACCGGGATCGCGGCCTCGGCCCCGGCGGGCGGCACGCCGAGCAGTACGGCTCGGCCGTGCCGGCCCAGCGCGTCCACCGCCTGCCGGACGAGCCCGGTGTCACCGACGCACTCGAAGGCGTGGTCGACCCCTGCAGAAACGATCCTGCGCACGGCGGCCGGCACCTCGTCGGCGGCGGAGACGTGGACGAAGTGGGTGGCCCCGAAGGTGCGCGCCACGGCCTCCTTCCCCGGGTTGGCGTCGGCGGCCACGACGACGGAGGCGCCGGCGAGCCGGGCCCCCTGCAGGACGTTGAGCCCGACGCCGCCGGCTCCGATGACCAGGACGGATTCGCCGTGGGCGACGCGTGCGCGGTTGAGGACCGCACCGACTCCGGTGACGACGCCGCACCCCAGAAGTGCGGCGGAGGCCGGCGGGATACCGGTCGGGATCCTGACGGCCTGGACGGCCGTGACCACGGTCCGCTCGGCGAAGGCCGAGGTGGACGCGAACTGGAAGAGGGACTCCCCGCGGAGGGAGAAGGGCCGGCCCGGCCGGCCGATGGAGGTCCGGCACATCGCCGGCCTGCCCAGCGCGCAGTCGGGGCAGGTGCCACAGCTCGCCAGGGTGGCCAGGGCGACATGATCGCCTGGTGAGACGTGAGTGACGCCGGGGCCCACACTGCGGACGATGCCGGTGCCCTCGTGTCCCAGGACCACGGGGACGGGGTGGGCGATGGTGCCGTCGATGACCGAGAGGTCGCTGTGGCACAGGCCGGCGGCCGTGACCTCGACCAGCACCTCGCCGGGCCCCGGGTCCCGGACGGCGAGGTCGTCCACGAACCGCGGGCGCTTGCCGTCGAAGATGACGCCTCTCATGGGGTGGTTGTCCTCTCGGCAGCGGCAGTTGGGCCGACGGGTGGGGGCGACGGTCAGGAGGGCCAGACAACCGACTGCAGTTCGCTGTACGCGGCGAGGCCGAAGGAACCGCCGTCGCGGCCGGTCCCGCTCTCCTTGAAACCGCCGAAGGGCGTCTCGGGGTGGCGCTGGGCGGTGTTGATGCCGACGTTGCCGCTGCGCAGCCGGGCGGCCAGGGCCCAGGCCCGGGCGGTGTCGCCGCTGAAGACGTAGTCGTACAGGCCGTACGCGGTGCCGTTGGCGATGCGGACGGCCTCGTCGTCGCTGTCGAAGGGCATGGCCACCACGACCGGGCCGAACAGCTCCTCGCGCGCGACGATCATCGACGGGGTGGCGTCGGCGATGAGCGTGGGGGCGACGTAGAAGCCGGGGCGGACGGGGGGACGGATGCCTCCCGTGACGATGCGGGCCCCTTCGGCACGGGCTGCGGCCACGTACGCCTCGACGCGATCGCGCTGCGCCGCCGAGATCAACGGGCCGACGATCGTGGAGTTATCCACAGGGTCCCCGACCGTCAGTGACTCGGCGTAGTGTTTCAACCCGGCGACGACCCGCTCGTACAGCGATCGATGGACGAGCACACGGGTCGGAGCCGTGCACACCTGCCCGCTGTGGAAGGACCAGACCGAACCGACCGCCCCGATCGCCGACCTGATCACCTTGTCGTCGGCGTCCTCGAGAATGACGGCCGCTCCCTTGCCGCCCAGCTCCATGAGGGTGCGCTTGAGCGACCTCCCCGCGGTTTCGGCGATCTTCTTTCCCACGGCAGAGGACCCGGTGAAGCTGACCATGTCCACACCGGGGTGGGCCACGAGTGCCTCCCCGGCCGCCGGGCCCGAACCGGTCACCACGTTGAACACCCCGTCGGGCAGCCCGGCCTCGCGCAGGATCGGGCCCAGTTCGAGGCAGCAGAGGGGATCCTGCGGGGCCGGCTTGGCCACGACCGTGTTGCCCATGGCCAGGGCCGGGGCGGCCTTGCCGGCGAGATTGACGATCGGGAAGTTGTAGGAGGTGATGCACGCGACGACACCCACGGGACGACGGACCGCCGCGGCGCCGAGCAGACCGCCCGGGGCGAGCGCGCTCGCCCCGACGGCCCGCGGGACCAGGGGGATGACGTCCGGTTCCACCGCGCCGCGCGCATAGCGCCGGAAGCGGTCCGCGGCGACCGGCACCTGCATCGTCGAGGCGACGCGCATCGTCGCGCCCGTCTCGGCCTGGAGAAGGGGCACGAGCTCCTTCCCGCGTTCCACCAGGAGATCAGCGATCCGGTCCAGTACGGCCGCGCGCTCGCGCCGAGCCGTACGGGACCAGCCGTCCTGCGCGGCCCGCGCGGCGGCCACGGCGTCGGCCACTTCGGCGGGAGTCGACTCCGGGGCCTCCCCGACGACCTCTTCGGTCGCCGGATTGACAACTGGATAATGCCCCTTTTCCGGCGCACGCCAGGCGCCGGCGATCCAGTGGCCGTACGCCGTCATGGCCGGGCCTCCTTCGGCAGGCCGAGCACGCGCTCGGCTATGAGGTTGCGCTGGATCTCGTCCGAGCCGCCGTAGACGGTGTCGGCTCGGCTGAAGAGGAACAGGTGTTGCAGGTCGTCGAGCCGGTACGGGCGGCCGGCGCGCCAGTCGTCCGGTCCCAGGGCGGCCGACGCGCCGCGCACCTGCATCGCCAGTTCACCGAGCCGCTTGTGCCAGGTGCCCCACAGCAGCTTGGCGACGCTGGGCGCCCCGGGGTCCGCGGCTTCCCCCAGGGTGCGCAGGGCGTTCCAGCGCATGACCTGAAGGTCGGCCCACTGCCGTACGAGCCGGTCCCGTACCACCGGCTCCGCTGCGGCTCCGGTCCGCAGGGCGAGGCGGATCACCCGGCCCAGCTCGGTCGCGAAACCGGCCTGCAGGGCGAGGGTGGCCACGCCGCGTTCCCGGGCGAGCAGGCTCATGGCGACCCGCCAGCCGGCGCCCTCGCCGCCCACGAGGTGCTCGGCCCGGGCCTTCGCGCCGTCGAAGAAGACCTCGTTGAACTCGGCGGCGCCCGTCAGTTGCCGGATGGGGCGGACCTCGATCCGGCCCGGCTGGTCCATCGGCACGAGGAGGAAGGAGAGACCGTGATGGCGCCGGGAACCCTCGGTGGTGCGGGCCAGCAGGAAACACCAGTCGGCCTCGTGGGCGTGGGAGGTCCACACCTTCTGCCCGCTGATCCGGTACGTGCGGCCGCCGTCGGCGGGAACGGCGGTGGTGCGCAGGGCGGCGAGGTCGGAGCCGGCACCGGGTTCGCTGTAGCCCTGGCACCAGATCTCCTCGCCCCGGGCGACGGCGGGCAGGAAGCGGGCGCATTGCGCATCGTCGCCGTGGGCGAGCAGGGTCGGCGCGAGGAGGTGCTCGCCCATGTGCCCCAGGCGCGGCGGGCCGCCCGCCCGGGCGTACTCCTCGGCCCACACGACCTGCCCGGTAGGGCTCGCCGTGCGGTTGCCGTACGTGCCGCGTGCGGTGCTCCAGCCGAGGCCGATCCAGCCGTCCGCACCCAGTTCCCGTTCCCAGGCACGGCCGGCGAGCCGGGGTGTGCCGTCCGCGAGGTGTTCGGTCAGCCAGGCGCGGGCGCGGTGGCGCAGTTCCTCGTCCTCGGGACCGAATGCGAAGTCCATGCTGTGCGCCTTTCCTCGTGGCGGCGCCGTGTCCTTCAGGCGTTGGGCCGCCGGCCGGCGGCGGCAGCGTCGGCCATGGCCTGCACCTGGCCGAGCAGCGGCATGGGGTCGGTGCCGACGGTGCCCGGGAAGAGATCCGCGATGCGCTGGGGCGTCCAGGGCTCCTCGGCGTAGGCGGCGCGCACCTCCCGCGGCTGTGCCCACAGGGCGATCTTCCGTCCGGCGACGGTGTAGACCTGCCCGGTGATGCCCGCGTGGCGGGCGTGGTCACTGAGAAGGTAGACCACGAAGGCGGCCACGTCCTCGGGGTCGCCGAGGTCCTTGAGCTCCATGGGGACGTTGGCGGACATCCTGGTGCGGGCCACCGGGGCCACGCAGTTGGCGGTGACGCCGTACTTGGCGAGGCCGAGGGCGGCGCTGCGGACGAGGGAGATGACTCCGCCCTTGGCGGCGGCGTAGTTGGCCTGGGCGACGCTTCCTTGGTGATTGCCGCTGGTGAAGCCGATGAGCGTGCCGCTGCCCTGCCGGCGCATCACGCCGGAGGCGGCGCGGAAGACGGTGAAGGTGCCCTTGAGGTGGGTGGCGAGGACCGAGTCCCACTCCTCCTCGGTCATATTGAAGATCATGCGCTCGCGCAGGATGCCGGCGCCGCACACGACGCCGTCGAGCCGGCCGTAGCGGGCGAGCGCGGTGTCGACGATCCGCTGCCCGCCGGTCATGGTCGACACGTCGTCCGCGACGGCGGTGGCCTCCCCGCCCGCCGCCTCGATCTCCTTGGCCACGGCGGTGGCGATCTCGCTCGTGGGTTCGTCGCCGGCGACGGAGACGCCGTAGTCGTTCACCACGACCTTGGCGCCCTCGGCGGCGCAGGCCAGGGCGACGGCCCTGCCGATGCCCCGCCCGGCGCCGGTGACCGCGACCACCTTGTCGTTGAGGAAGTTCGCCACGGCACTGCCCCTTCCCGCAGTTCCTGACGGTCCGTTAGATTTTTGGGCAGCGCGGGCACGAGCACAAGACCCGGCACCGCACCCTCCGCGGGGATGCGCGGCCGCGATCGGGAGGGGAACCCATGCCGCTGCCGAGCGAGTTCCACGAGCTGGCCAAGCGCGTGAACAACTGGGGGCGCTGGGGCCGGGAGGACGAGATCGGAACCCTCAACCTCATCACGGACGCCGTCGTACGCGAGGCGGCGGCGACCGTCATCAGCGGGCGCCGCATCCCGCTGGCGCTGCCCCTGCAGCAGGACGGGGTGCAGACGGGAGTCATTCCGGGCCGCGTCAACCCGCTGCACACGATGGTGGCCATCAATGCCGAGATCTTCGGCCCGGGGACCGTCGCCACCAGCGACGACGTCGTCACCATGGGCCTGCAGGCGGGCACCCACTGGGACGGGCTCGCGCACGTCTCCCACAGCGGGCGGCTGTACAACGGCCGTCCGGCGGACTCGGTGACCGCCCAAGGCCGCGCCGCGTTCAGCGGCGTGGAGAAGGCCGGCCACATCGTCTCGCGGGGCGTCCTGCTCGACGTGGCCCGCGCCCTGGGGGTGGACCGGCTCGACGGCGGGCACGCAGTGACGCCGCAGGATCTGGAAGCCGCGGAGGAGCTTGCCGGGGTCCGGGTGCGATCCGGCGACATCGTGCTGGTGCGCACTGGCCAGATCCAGCTCTACCTCGGCGGCGACAAGCAGGCGTACGCCTATCCCTCGCCCGGCTTTTCGATCCGCGCACCCCAATGGTTCCACGCCCGCGACGTCGCCGCCGTCGCCAACGACACCCTGACCTTCGAGATCTTCCCGCCGGAGATCGAGAACCTGTGGATGCCGGTGCACGCCCTGGACCTGGTGGAGATGGGCATGCCGCAGGGCCAGAACTGGAACCTGGAGGCGCTGTCGGAGACCTGCGCCGAGCAACGGCGTTACGCGTTCCTGCTGGCAGCGATGCCGGAACCGTTCGTGGGCGGGACGGGCACGCCGGTGGCACCGGTCGCCGTCCTGTGAGCACGGGCACGCGACGCCGAGCCGGTACGGGCATCAGAGCGCGGCAGGCGAAGAGACGGGCGGGCGGCGGCGCACCGATGCGCACCCCGAGCACGGCACCTGTGCGCCGCCACCCAGCTCCGGCGCCTTAAGCCCTGTCGTCGCGCCGGCCGCGACCCGCACTCGCCAAGGCAGCCCCGCACAGCCGGGCCTCTCGACGTCCCCTCGCAGCGAATCGCTGCATCCAAGGGTGATCACCCGAACACTTCACGTCAACACCTGGTCTGGACTTTGTCGACTACGCCCGATTTGTCGCGGCGTGTTGTGGCTCGAAAGCACCAGTCCAGCAGGCGGCGCGGCGGTCCACCTCGCACCAGATGCGCTTGCCGGCCCCGTCCCGCTGCCAACCCCAGCGGTCGGCGAGACCGTCGACGAGCTCCAGCCCCCTGCCGCCGGTGTCCTCGCCCTCGGCGTGCCGGCGCCTGGGCGGGCGGGCACTGGCGTCGGCCACCTCGACCCGCACCGGACCGGCGCCGGGCAGGAGCATCCGCAGGACCGCCGGACACCCCGTGTGCACCACGGCATTGGTGACCAGCTCCGAGATCAGCAGGATCAGCGTCTCGGCCAGGGGCTCGTCGGCCCCTATGCCCGATCCCGCGAGCCGCGACCGCGCCCACCTGCGAGCCCGCCCCACTTCCGCGGGATCGGCCCCGACCTCCATCTGCACCTGAAGCACCTGCACCGCTCACACCACCCGAACCGGCGGACCCAACGCCTCACGCCTCGACGAGATCACGGTCAGTGACCCCCCGTCGACACAGCATGGTTGACGTACGGTTACCTCAACAAGCGCTTCCGGCATATTCCGACGCAACGGCGTATGCGTCCGGCATACTGTGCGGCGCACATGATGAGGGGTCGAACATCGAGGCGCCCTCCGCCTCGGAACGCACTGCGCGAAGGACACTCCCGCACCGACTGTCACCACTGTGGCGACACCGTTTTTATTGCGCCTCTGAACCACTCGCACCTCACGGAGAGTACCCGAGAGGTGCAACGACTCCACACAGTGACGAGTTACTGGAAAAAATCCACGAGATATCGACGCTGAGTGACCAGCGATCGGGTCAAGAGCGGCAATTCACTCACATCCTTCACAAGGCATCATTTGGGTCATTCGCGATTTCCTGCCCGCAATTCCCGGCCTCGGCGAGGAGCTCACCGGCCAGCCGCTCCTCGGCGTCCCGGGCCGACTGCCATTGGACGGCCCGCAGCCAGGCCCGTTTCAGGTACGGATGGACGTCCGCCTCCCAGGTGAACCCGATACCGCCATGCAGTTGCAAACAGTCACGGGCATTGCGGACAGCGGCCTCGTCAGCGAGCAATTTGGCTGCAGCAACCTCACCATGAGTAGTGGTCAGGGCGGCCGCATAGACGCTACTGCGTGCGATTTCCGTACGCACGAGCATCTGTGCGCACAGGTGCTGCACGGCTTGGAAGGCGCCGACAGGGCGCCCGAACTGTCGCCTGCGCGTCACATGGGTGACCGCCATCTCCAGGGTCCTGGCCGCATTGCCCAGTTGGAGCGCCGCGGTGAGCAGGGCTGCTTCCGCCCTCGTACGGGCCGGATCCCCGGCCACTTCCACGGCCGGCGCCCCCGGGCCCGGCAGGGGGCGCTCCACCAGGTGCAAAGGGGTCGTCGGATCGACGGAGTGCAGCGGCCGCGCGGAAAGCACCCCCGGTCCCCTCCCGTCTGCGGTCGGCAGCACCCGGACCGCGGCGTCGTCGAGGAGCAGGACGGCGTCGGCTGCGGCAAGGTGTTCGACCGTTCCGGAGCCGTCGGGTGCCGTCACGACGGCTCGTCCCTCGGCCGCACCGGGCACCAGCCCGGCTGCCAGTTGCGTGGCCACCAGGGGGCCGGGCAGAAGGCAGCGCCCCGCCTCCTCCAGGACGAGGACGGCCTCCACAAGCCCCAGGCCGGCCCCGCCAGCAGCCGCCGGCAGCCGCAGGGAGAAGAAGCCGGCCTCGCCCAACTGCTGCCACAGGGCCCGGTCCGGTCCGTCCTGCGGTGCAGCGGTGTCCACGGCTGCGCGCAGCCGTTCGCGGGGGAACCGGGCCGCCAGCAGGGCCCGGGCGGCCGACTGCACGGAGCGCTGGTCGTCGTTCAGCCGGAAGTGCAAGGCCGCTCACCGTCCCCGGGGCAGGCCGAGGACGCGCTCGGCGATGATGTTCTGCTGGATCTGCGAGGTGCCCGCGGCGATGGTGTAGGAGAGGGACGACAGCCGTCCCGCCGTCCACTCGTGCCCGGCGTCCAGCGCCCGGGGACCGAGCACCTCGGCAGCCGCGTCGTACAGCTCCTGGCGCGCCTGCGAGTAGCGCAGCTTGAAGACGGAGCCGCCCACTCCCGGTGCCCCGCTGCCGCCCTGCCGCAGACTCGCCTCGGCCTCGCTGACGTTCCACTGCACCAGGCGCCACAGGGCGGAGAACTCGGCGTTGAGCCTGCCCAGCCTGCGCCGCAGGACGGCGTCCTGCCACCGGCCGTTGCCGTGTGCTTCCCGGGCGAGCCGGGCCAGGGTCCGCCGGCAGGCGACCACCTCGCCGGCGAACGCGGTGCCGCGCTCGAAGGCGAGGGTGACCATGCACACGCGCCAGCCGTCGTTCTCGGCGCCCACCCGGTTGGCGACGGGCACCCGCACCCCGTCGAGGAAGACCTCGGCGAACTCGGCCGTCCCCGTGAGGGTGCGCAGCGGGCGGACGGTGATGCCGGGGGCGTCCATCGGCATCACCAGCCAGGACAGGCCCTTGTGACCGGGGGCGTCCGGGTCGGTGCGCACCAGCAGTTCGCACCAGTCGGCCACCTGGGCGTGGGAGGTCCACACCTTGTTGCCGGTGACGACGTACGCGTCGCCGTCGCGCACCGCTCGCGTGCGCAGGGAGGCGAGGTCCGAGCCGGCCTCGGGTTCGGAGAAGCCCTGGCACCACACCTCCTCGCCGCGCAGGATCGGTGGCAGCCAGCGCGCCTTCTGCGCGGCCGTGCCCTCGGCGGCGAGGGTGGGGCCGGCGTGGAGCAGCCCGACGAAGTTCGCTCCGACATAGGGGGCGCCGGCTCGTTCGGTCTCCTCCAGGAAGATCAGGTGCCGGGTGGGTCCGGCACCGCCGCCGCCCGCGTCGGCCGGCCAGTGCAGTCCGGCGTACCCCGCGTCGTACAACGTCCGCTGCCAGGCGCAGTCGTAGGCGCGGCGGGCGGGCCAGTCGGCCGGGTCCGGCGGGGCGGGCAGGGTGGGCAGCGTCTCGCGCAGCCAGCGCCGCAGCCGCGCCCGGAACGCCTCCTCCTGTGGGGTGCCGGTGAGGTCCACGGCACTCAGGTCCCCGCGCCGTCGGGGCCGCGGTCGAGGTCGAGGCCGAGCATGCGGATGGCGTTGCCGCGCAGGATCTTGTGGACGGTGACGTCGTCGAGGCCGCGGACGTGGTCGAGGGCGACCTGGCGGGTGTGGGGCCAGGTGGAGTCGACGTGGGGGTAGTCGGTCTCGAAGGTGGCGTTGTCGCGTCCGACGGCATCCAGTGAGGCGACGCCGTGCTTGTCGCGGAAGAAGCAGCAGAAGACCTGGCGGTAGTAGTAGCTGGAGGGTGGTTCGGGCACCAGGTCGCGCACCCCGCCCCAGGCCCGGTGCTCGCGCCAGACGTCGTCGGCGCGCTCCAGGGCGTAGGGGATCCAGCCCATCTGTCCCTCGCTGTAGGCGAGCTTGAGGCGGGGGAAGCGGACGAGGACGCCGCTGAAGAGGAAGTCGGCGAGCGAGGCCATGGCGTTGTTGAAGGACAGCGTGGCCTGCACGGCAGGAGGTGCGTCGGGGGAGGCGGCCGGCATCTGCGAGGAGGAGCCGATGTGCATGCACACCACCGTGCCGGTGTCCTGGCAGGCGGCGAAGAAGGGATCCCAGTAGCCGGTGTGGATGCTGGGCAGACCCAGGTGGGTGGGCAGCTCGCTGAAGGTGACCGCGCGCACCCCCCGCGCGGCGTTGCGCTCGATCTCCGCCACCGCCAGGCGGACGTCCCACAGCGGGATCAGGCACAGGGGGATCAGCCGGCCGCCGCTGTCGCCGCACCACTCCTGGACCATCCAGTCGTTGTAGGCGCGCACGCAGGCGAGCGCGACCTCCTTGTCCGCGGCCTCGGCGAAGGTCTGCCCGCAGAACCGCGGGAACGTCGGGAAGCACAACGACGCCTCCACGTGTCCCACGTCCATGTCCTTCAGGCGCTCGCCCGGGTCCCAGCAGCCGGGGCGCATGTCCGCGCGGGTGATGCCCTCCAGCGTCATCGCGTCCCGGTCGAAGCCCACCGCCGCGATCACCCGCTTGTACGGGAACAGGCTCCCCTCGTACTGCCACCAGTCCGTGGGCTCGCCCTCCGGGTCGGTGGTGAAGCGGTAGCGGCCCCCCACATATGCGAGCTCGCCGATTCCGGCGGTCAGCGGTTTCGGCCCCCGCTCGCGGTACTTGGCCGGCAGCCAGGTGGCGAAGAGATGCGCCGGTTCGATGACGTGGTCGTCGACGCTGATGATGCGCGGCAGGTCCATGAGCACACCTCGAAATCTGACGTTCCGTCAGTTAATGCGGAGGCTAGCCCGCGCCCCCTGGACCGGCAAGGCGCGACGACCTACGCTCCACGACATTACTGACGCTCCATCAGGTTCGGGACCGACGTCTTGGGGGTCGCCGTGCAGCGCGTCATCACCGCCGGGGAGCCCGCCGGGGACCTCGACCGCTCCCCCACCCTGTGGGAACTCCTGACCCGGCGTGCCGCCCTCACCCCGGACGCGCCCGCCTTCGTCCAGGCGGACTCCCCTGCCGCCGACGGCCCGGCCGGCGACCGGCGGATCACCTTCGGCGCCCTGCGCACCCGGGCCGAGGCGGTCGCCGCCTGGCTGTACATGCTGGGCGTGCGAGAGGGCAGCCGGTTCGTCTGGCAGCTGCCCACCCGCATCGAGACCGTCGTCCTCAGCTTCGCGCTGACGCGGCTCGGGGCGATCCAGTCGCCCCTCGTCCCCGCCTGCCGCGACCGCGAGGCCGGGCACGCGCTGCGGGCGACGGGTGCCGCTTTCCTCGCGGTGCCCGGGGTGCTGCGCGGCTTCGACCACACGGCGATGGCCCGCCGCCTGGCCCGCACCCTGCCCGTGCCCCCGCTCGTCGTGACCGCCTACGACGCCCTGCCGGAGGCGGACCCCGCGCCGCTGCCGCCCCCGCCCGCCGACGGCACGGAGGTGCGCTGGGTCCACTGGACCTCCGGCACCACGGCCGACCCCAAAGGCGTCCTGCACTCCGACCGGAGCCTGATCGCCGCCGGGGCCCACCTCGCCGACGCGCTCGGCACGACGGCCACCGACGTCGGGTCCATGGCCTTCCCGTACGCCCACGTGGCGGGCCCGGACTACACGGTCATGGCGCTGCTGCGCGGCTTCCCGGTGGTGCTCTTCGAGCATTTCTCGCTGCCCGGGTCGCTGGGCGCCTACCGTCGCCACGGGGTGACGCTGGCCGGCGGCTCCACCGCGTTCTACTCGATGTTCCTTGCCGAGCAGCGCAAGGAACCCGGCCGCCGGATCATCCCCACCCTCAGAATGCTGGCGGGCGGCGGAGCGCCCAGGCCGCCGCAGCTGTACGGCGAGGTGGTCCGCGAGCTGGGGTGCCGGCTCCTGCACGGCTACGGCATGACCGAGGCCCCCACCATCACCATGGGCCGCCCGGACGACCCGCAGGAGCGGCTGGCCGGCACCGAGGGCCGGCCGCCGCGGTCCGGCATGGAGATCCGCATCGCCGCGCCGGACGGCACCCCGGCACCCGCCGGCACCGACGGGGAGGTGTGCCTGCGCGGGGACGCCGTGTGCCGGGGCTACCTCGACCCCGCCCACACGGCCGAGGCGTTCGACGCCGACGGCTTCCTGCACACCGGCGACCGCGGGCACCTCACCGACGACGGTTTCCTCGTTCTGACCGGGCGCCTGAAGGACGTCATCATCCGCAAAGGAGAGAACGTCTCCGCGCAGGAGGTCGAACAACTCCTCCACCGCCACCCGGGCGTCGGGGACTGCGCCGTCATCGGCCTGCCGGACGCCGAACGCGGCGAGCGCGTGTGCGCCGTCGTCCAGCAGCCGGCCGGGGCCCGGCCGCTGACCCTCCAGGACGTCACGGCCCACCTGCGCGCCGCCGGGCTGGCCGTCCACAAGCTGCCCGAGCAGCTGGAGATCGTCGAGGAGTTGCCGCGCAGCGAGACCCTGCGCAAGGTGCTCAAGCAGCCGCTGCGCGAGCGGTTCTCGGCTCAGCCGCCGGCGCGGTAGCTGGAGCGGGCCTGCTCGAAGAAGGTGTCCACCGAGCGCTGTTCGTCGATCGGCCCGCGCACCTGGATGATGTGGTAGCGGTCCCCCATCAGCACGGCCGCGTTGCGCACGTACACCTGACGGCCACTGCTGTCGTTCCAGTTGAACGCGCCCTCGGCCGCCGCCGTCGTGCCGACGTCGACGCGCTTGAGGCCCGAGGCTCCCGACCACGAGGACGAGCGGTAGGGGGCCAGCTCCGGCTCCTTGTCCTGCTGGTAGGCCATGGGGTCGCGGCCGAACTCCGCCGCCTTGTCCCTGCCCGGCACCACGATCAGCTCGTAGTCGCCGCCGACGTAGACGACCTGTCCGCGCTCGTTGGCGCCGCGGCGCTGCCAGTCCCGGGCGACGGAGACGGAGAAGCCCTCCGGGTCCGTGCGCAGGCCGAAGCCCTTGGCCGGGGCGCCGGCCGCCGCGCCGCCCGCGGACGCCTGGTCGAAGGTGTCCGCCGCGGCGCTGCTCCCCGGCGCCGCGCTCACGGCACCGGCCGAGCCCGTACGGTCGGTCGGCGCCCGGTCGGCACTGTCGTCCGCGCGCGGCATGAACAGCAGGGCGTAGACGACGGCGCCGATGAGCGTGAGCAGGATGAGGCCCACGAGCAGCCGGCCGAGGCGGTAGGGGGCCGGGGCGGTGCGCACGTCCTCCTGGCGCAGGTGACCGGTGGTCTCCGCAGGACCGTGCTCCGCCTCGCGCACGGTGCGCTTGTGGCGCCCGTGCGCCACGGTCCGGCCGGCGGTCCCGGCCGGGGCCCGGCCGCGGCGGCGCCGGACGAGCTCGCCGCGGCGCCGCACGACCGGCAGCCGGCGCGCCTCGGCCGCGGGCGCGCCGATCGAGGGCACCGTGACCGTACGGCTCCCCAGGTCGGGCTCGGGGGCCGAGCGGATCAGGGAGCGCAGCCAGCCGCGCAGTTCCTCGAAGTCGGGGCGCTCCGCCGGGTCCTTGCGCATGAGGGACTCCACGACGGGCCGCAGTGCGCCGCACTCCTCGGCGTACGCGGGCGGCTCGGCGCACACGACCTGGACGAGCTCGGCCGTGCTGTCCTCCGGGTAGGGGGCGTGCCCCTGCACGGCGCGGAAGAGCAGGGCTCCCAGCGCCCACAGGTCGGCGGCGGGACCGACGGGCGGGGCGAGCTGCCAGTTCTCCTGCACGGGCCAGGCCTGTTCGGGCGCCCAGCGCTCGGTGACGGCGCCCACGACCAGCATGCGGGCCTGGCGGGCCCGTTCGGCGGCGAGGGCGTCGGCCGGTCCGGCCGGCAGGTCCCAGCCGCCCCGGGCCGCCGTCCCGGGCGACGTGCCCGGCTGCGGGGCGGCGTCCTTGCGGCCCGGCTCCGGCGCCGGGCCGGGCAGCAGGGCGTCCGGCCGGCCCGGTGGGGTGCTCTCGGGCGCGGGGGCGGTGCCGCTGGCGGCGCTGCCGCCGCCCCAGGTCGAGGCCCCGGTGGCCGGTGCGGCTCCGGCCCGTGCCGCCGCCTTCGCGGCGGCGGCACGGGCGGCCGCGTGATAGGCGGCGATGGCCCCGGACCGCACGGCGCGGGGGTCGAGCCCGCCGGTGCGCGCGGTCCCGCCGGCGGGTCCCTGGTCGCGGTAGGCCGGCCCGCCCTGCCGCGGCACGGCGGCAGCCCCGCCGCCGGCCGTCGCGCCGGCCGTCCCGCCATGGTTCCCCGCCGGGCTCGGAGGTGCCGCGGTCGCCTGCGGCGTGCGGGGGCGGGGGACGGGGTCGTAGCCGCAGAGGGCCTCCTCGGCCGCGCCCGCGGCCAGACCGGTGAGGATGGCGCGGCCGTCGTCGCAGATGAGGACGGTGCGGGCGGTGATGTTGCGGTGTGTCCAGCCCTGGTTGTGCAGGGTCCGCAAGGCCGTCAGGACGTCTGCGGCCACCTCGGCCGCCCGGTGCGGGCTCAAAGTGCGCTCGGCGAGCACGGCGGCCAGCGGGCGCGCGGAGACCAGTTCGCTGACGACCCAGAGGCTGCCGGCCTCGGCGAAGACGTGGAAGACCTGGTCGAGCCGGGGGTGGTCGGGGATCTGCGCGGCGGCGGTGGCGGCCGTCAGGGCCCGGCGCACCGCGGGGTCGTCGGCGCCCCGGCCCCGGCGCGCGCCACGGCGCGGGGTGTCCTCGCCCACGACCTCCGCGTCGACGACCTCCGGCAGCGGTACCTGCCGGACGAGGACCTCCTGGCCGCTGTAGGTGTCGAAGGCTCTCGTCTCGACGAACTCGTACGCATCGGACGGGGGCTGCGGCAGACGGTAGCGGTCGGCGAGCACCCGGCCCGCGTAGTCGTCCACGACGCCTCCCCGATCGTGCGATCCCCTCGTGCCCACCGTGCGGCCCGGCACTGCCCCGAACGACCGTCAAAGGCGTTCGGCGCGCAACGCTTTGACGGACGCCTCGCGGTCCCGTACGGATGCGTACGGTCCCCGGTCCTTCACGATACGTGCCGGACCGGCCCCTCAGGGCCCGTACGGCTCAGTACGTCCCGGCCGGGCCGCCGGCGGCCGGAGTGCCCGGGGTGGTCAGCACGTGCGCGGCCTTCTTGTGCGGCGCGGGGGAGCCGCCCTTGTCGTCGTCCTTGCCGCCGCTCAGGGAGATGGCGAGCACGGTGCCGATGACGACGAGCACGACGACGACCGCCGCCGCGAGCAGGACCTTGCGCGGGACGACGTCGGTGAGGGAGGCCCGGCCGTACGTCGTGCCGCCGCGCAGGCCACGGGCGCCCCGGGCGCCGGCGGCGACGCTGCCCACGCGCAGCTTCACGGGCTGCCCGGACTCCTCCGAGCGGGCGGACGACGCGCTCACCGCGTCGATGTCCTGCAGGGGCCGGAAGGCGCCGCGGTGGCGCTGGCCGGTGCCGGTGCCGGAGCGCGCGGCGGAGCCGGCGGCGCCCGTGCGCCCGGCCGGGCCGGCCGCCGTGGAGGAACCCGCC
The DNA here is from genome assembly GCF_057552455.1 of Streptomyces sp. PKA51. Taxonomy (NCBI): domain Bacteria; kingdom Bacillati; phylum Actinomycetota; class Actinomycetes; order Kitasatosporales; family Streptomycetaceae; genus Streptomyces; species Streptomyces sp. PKA51. Next base: position 244,452 of record NZ_BAAJPZ010000007.1, on the reverse strand, counting down.
CCGCCCTGCGGCAGGGAGGGCGCGGAGGACGGCGTGCGCTGCGTGCGCTCCCCGCCGGACTCCCGCTTGCCCGCCTTCACCGGGGCGGCGGACGCGCCGCCCGCGGCGCGGGCCGGCTTGTCCGGTATCGACGGTATGGCGATCGCCTGCGTCGCCTCCAGGTCCGGGTCGCGCTTCGGCTTCTTCGCCAGGTACTCGTCGGGGGCGTTGACCGCGTCCGTCAGCAGGGCGCGGGCACCGGCCTCGTCCAGGCGCTTGTGGGCGTCCTTGGCCAGCAGGCCGTACATGACCTCGGCCAGCGGCCCGGCGTTCTTCGGCGGGCCCAGCGGCTCGGTCATCACGGCGGTCAGGGTCGCTATGGCCGACCCCTTGTCGTACGGCGGCGCGCCCTCGACGGCCGCGTAGAGCAGGCCGCCCAGCGACCACAGGTCGGCCGGCGGGCCCGGCTTCTGGCCGCGGGCGCGCTCGGGGGAGATGTAGGAGGGGGCGCCCACCAGCATGCCGGTGGAGGTGACGGAGGGGTCGCCCTCGACCTGGGCGATGCCGAAGTCGGTGAGGACGACCCGGCCGTCGTCGGCGATGAGCACGTTGGACGGCTTCACGTCGCGGTGCAGGATGCCCTCGCGGTGGGCGGCGCGCAGCACGTCGAGGACGGCGAGGCCGACTTCGGCGGCTCTGCGCCAGTGCAGCGGGCCGTCCTCGCGGATGACGTCGGCGAGCGAGCGGCCCTCGATGAGCTCCATGACGATCCACGGCCGGTCGTCCTCGTGGACGACGTCGTAGACCGTGACGGCGCCGGCGCTGCGGATGCGGGCGATGGCCTTGGCCTCGCGCAGCGTGCGCGTGATGAGGCGTCGCTTCTCGTCCTCGTCGATGTTGGCCGGAAAACGCAGCTCCTTCACCGCGACGACCCGGCCCAGGGTCTCGTCCGTGGCACGCCAGACGGTGCCCATGCCACCACGCCCGAGGACGCCTCCGAGGCGATAACGCCCGGCGAGGAGGCGCCCTGTCGTGCCCTGCGTCTGCTCCGCCTCCGACATGCGTCCCCTCTGGCAATCAGCTCTGCGACCAACCGACCCTGGCAGAGCGACCATTGTCTCTCATCCGCGGACCGGTGGAAGGCCAGGGTCCGAGAGCCCCGGTGACGAGTGCATGCCGAGGGGCACGGTGGCGCCTCCGCGGCTCCCTTTGTGAGGACTTCCTTCCGGAACGTCCGGTTCCCGTTGCTGCCGCCCTGTCACAAGACGGTCACCGGCAGCCCTTACGCGCCACTCACACCGGCTGGATGTCCGGCGCCCCCAGCCGGGCCGCGTCCGCCGTCAGGTCGTCCGGCTGGCGCTGCGACTCGCGTTCGGCCTCCACACGCTTCTCGTAGTGCTCGACCTCCCTGTCGACCTGGGACGCGTCCCAGCCCAGCACCGGCGCGATGAGCTCGGCGACCTCGCGGGCGCAGCGCGTGCCGCGGTCGAAGGTCTCGATCGAGATCCGCGTGCGCCGGGTCAGCACGTCGTCCAGGTGCCGCGCCCCCTCGTGCGAGGCCGCGTAGACGACCTCCGCCCGCAGGTAGTCGTCGGCACCCGTCAGCGGTTCGCCCAGCGACGGATCGGCGGTGACGTAGGCGAGCACCTCGTCGACCAGCGACCCGTAGCGGTTGAGCAGGTGTTCGACGCGGGCCACGTGCAGGCCCGTGCGCACCGCGAGGCGTGCCCGGCCGTTCCACAGGGCCCGGTAGCCCTCGGCGCCCACGAGCGGCACGTCCTCGGTGACGCAGTCGGCGACCCGCTGGGAGAGCCCGTGCACGGCTTCGTCCACGGCGTCCTTGGCCATCACGCGGTACGTGGTGTACTTGCCGCCCGCCACGACCACCAGCCCCGGCACCGGGTGGGCGACCGTGTGCTCGCGCGAGAGCTTGCTCGTCGCGTCCGACTCGCCGGCCAGTAGCGGGCGCAGGCCCGCGTAGACGCCCTGCACGTCGTCGCGGGTGAGCGGCACGCCCAGCACCGAGTTGACGTGTTCGAGCAGGTAGTCGATGTCGGCGCTGGAGGCGGCCGGGTGGGCCTTGTCCAGGTCCCAGTCGGTGTCCGTCGTACCGATGATCCAGTGCCTGCCCCAGGGGATGACGAAGAGCACGCTCTTCTCGGTACGCAGGATCAGCCCGCTGGTGGAGTGGATGCGGTCCTTGGGCACCACCAGATGGATGCCCTTGGACGCCCGTACGTGGAACTGCCCGCGCTCGGCGATGAGCTGCTGGGTGTCGTCCGTCCACACGCCCGTGGCGTTGACGACCTGCCGGGCACGGATCTCGAACTCGCCGCCCTGTTCGAGGTCGCGCACGCGGGCGCCGACCACCCGCTCGCCCTCGCGCAGGAAGCCCACCACCCGCGCGCGGTTGGCGGCATCGGCGCCGTAGGCGGCGGCGGTGCGCACGAGGGTGGTGACGTAGCGGGCGTCGTCCATCTGCGCGTCGTAGTACTGCAGGGCGCCCACCAGGGCGTCCTTGCGCAGGCAGGGCGCCACCCGCAGCGCCTTGCGGCGGCTGAGGTGGCGGTGCACCGGCAGCCCGCGGCCGTGCCCGGACGACAGCGACATCGCGTCGTACAGCGCCACGCCCGAGCCGGCGTACAGGCGCTCCCATCCTCTGTGCTGCAGCGGGTAGAGGAAGGGCACCGGCTTGACCAGGTGCGGGGCCAGGCGCTGCAGCAGCAGGCCGCGCTCCTTGAGCGCCTCGCGCACCAGGGCGAAGTCGAGCATCTCCAGGTAGCGCAGGCCGCCGTGGATGAGCTTGCTGGAGCGGCTGGAGGTGCCCGCGGCCCAGTCCCGCGCCTCGACGAGGCCGGTCGCGAGCCCGCGGGTGGCCGCGTCCAGCGCGGTCCCGGCGCCCACGACGCCGCCGCCGACCACCAGGATGTCCAGTTCCCGCTCCGCCATCCGGGCGAGCGCCTCGCCGCGCTCGGCCGGCCCGAGTGTCGCTGTCCTCACCACTGCCTCCCGCCTGGCCGCTTCCGCGTACCCGCCGCGCGGGCGAGTACCCGTCCTCTCTTCGATGCTGCCCCAGATCGGCCGCCCGGGCCGTGCGCGAGCCGCCGGCCGGGGCCCCGGACACCACACCCGGCACACCTGGGCAATACCGGATATCAGTCATATATCCGCCTAACCTGATGTAACGGCCGAGCCCCGCCGGACGTCCCCCTTCCGGGAAGGACCGCATCGCCCCATGCCCGTCGCCATGCCCGCAGACCTCGCCGTCATCGGCCTAGGCCACCTCGGCCTCCCGCTCGCCCGGGCCGCGACCGACGCCGCCATCCCCACCGTCGGATACGACACCGACGCCCGCACGGTCGCCGAGCTGCGCGCGGGCCGGGTGCCCTCCGGCGGCGCCGACGGCTTCACGGCGGGTGTCGTGCGCCGCATGGTCGCCGCCGGCTTCCGCGCCACCACCGAGGACGCCGAGCTCGGCAGGGTCCGCACGGCCGTGATCTGCGCACCGACCCGGCTGGGCGAGGACCGGGCACTGGATCTCGGCGCCGTCGGCGACGCCGCCCGCGCCCTGGCGCCCCGGCTGCGGCCGAACACCACTGTTGTTCTGGAATCCACCGTCTACCCGGGCGCCACGGAGGAATACCTGCGTCCCATCCTCGAAAACGGCTCCGGGCTGCGCGCCGGCCGCGACTTCCACCTGGCCTACTCCCCCGGCCGCCTGGACCCGGGCAACCGCCGCCACGGCCTGGCCAACACCCCCAAGGTCATCGGCGGCCTGACCCCCGCCTGCACCGAGGCCGCCGCCGCCTTCTACGGGCGGATCTGCGAAAAGGTCGTCCGGGCCCGCGGCCCGCGCGAGGCGGAGGCCGTCAAGATGCTGGAGAGCAACTACCGGCACGTCAACATCGCGCTGGCGAACGAGATGGCCGTCTTCTGCCACGACATCGGCGTCGACCTGTGGGACGTCCTGCGCTGCGCCGAGACCAAGCCGTTCGGCTTCCAGGCCTTCCGCCCCGGCCCGGGCGTCGGCGGCCACGGCGTGCCCATCGACCCCGGCGCCCTGCCCTCGTACCGCAGCCGCGGCCTCGGCGACCCGCTGCGCCTGGTGGAAATGGCCCAGGAGATCAACGGGCGCATGCCGCGCTACGTCATCCAGCGCTGCGCCGCGCTCCTCAACGAGCACGGCAAGTCCGTGCGCGGCGCCCGCGTCCTGCTGCTGGGCGTCAGCTACAAGCCCGACGTCGCCGACCAGGAGGGCTCGCCGGCCCACGAGATCGCGGTCCGGCTGATGAAGATGGGCGCCCTGCTGAGCTACCACGACCCCTACGCCGCCCACTGGCACGTGCTGGACCGGCCCGTGCCGCGGGCGGACTGCCTCTACGAGGCCGCGGCCGAGGCCGACCTGACGGTGCTTCTGCAGCACCACCGCACGTACGACCTGCAGGGGCTCGCGGTCAAGGCCCAGCTGCTGCTGGACACCCGGGGCGCGAGCCCCGCCGGCTCGGCGCACCGCCTGTAGCGCGACCGCGCCGGCAGGCGCCTATGCGGCTGCCGCCGCGTGGGTGCGACACGGCCCCCCCGCCTGCGGGCGCGTCGTGGCTTGTCGCGCTGTTCCCCGCGCCCCTGACGGGGCGCCCCGTCAGGGGCGCGGGGAACTGCGCGATCGGCCACCGACGGCCCGCAGTCGAACGCGCCACCCCCAGGCCCGGGCCGCCCGGCAGGCCCTAGAGGCGGCCGGTGGAGAGCATGCGCGGCTGGGCGTCGAGCACCGTCCGCAGGGAGGCGAAGTTCTCCACGCAGCGGCCCGTGCCCACGGCGACGCAGTCCAGCGGGTCGTCGGCGATGAGCACCGGGATGTCCAGCTCTCGGCTCAGGCGCACGTCCAGCCCGCGCAGCAGCGCACCGCCGCCGGTCAGGACGATGCCCCGGTCCATGATGTCGCCGGAGAGCTCCGGCGGCGTCTCGTCGAGGGTCTGGCGCACGGCCATCACGATGGCGTCCACCGGCTCGGTGAGCGCGTGGCGGATCTCGTCGGCCGTCAGTTCCAGTGTCTTGGGCAGGCCGCTGACCTGGTCGCGGCCGCGGATGGTGGTGCGGTCCGAGGGCGCGAGGCCCTGGGTCTCCTCGGAGTCGCCGATCGCGCCGTTCGCGGGGGCCCAGTAGACCGGCGAGGCCGAGCCGATCGTCATCTTGAGCTCCTCGGCGGTGCGTTCACCGATCGCGAGGGCGTACTCCTTCTTGACGTACGACATGATGGCCGCGTCCATCGCGTCGCCCGCCGTGCGCACCGAGCGGGCGGTGACGATGCCGCCCAGCGAGATGACGGCGACCTCGGTGGTGCCGCCGCCGATGTCGACGACCATGCAGCCGGTCGGCTCGCTGACCGGCAGTCCCGCGCCGATCGCCGCCGCCATGGGCTCCTCCACCAGGTGCACCGCCCGGGCCCCGGCCTGGGAGGCGGCCTCGATGACCGCGCGCCGCTCGACGCCGGTGATGCCGGAGGGCACGCACACCACGACCCGCGGCCGCGAGAAGAAGCGGTTGCCCATCACTTTCTTGATGAAGTGCCGCAGCATCCGCTCGGCCACCTCGAAGTCGGCTATGACGCCGTCCCGCAGGGGGCGTATGGCGACGATGTTGGAGGGGGTCCGACCGATGGTCTCCTTGGCTTCCGAGCCGACGGAGAGCACACTGCCGTCTTCGGCGTTGACGGCGACGACCGAGGGCTCGTTGAGCACCACTCCCTTGCCCCGCACATACACCAGCGTGTTCGCGGTGCCGAGGTCGATGCCCATGTCCCTGCCGCTGAACGACTTGCTTTGCGCCATAAGTCGCCAGTATTCCCTATGATCGAACCTTTATATGGCGCTGACGAACGGCTGACGAACAGTTCAGGCAAGACGAAGGGCCCGCACCGCGCCGTGGCGGTACGGGCCCGTTCGGAGCCGGAGGGCAATCAGCGGTTGTCGTGCTGCGACGGGGCGACCGTCACCTCGACGCGCTGGAACTCCTTGAGCTCGCTGTAGCCGGTGGTGGCCATCGCGCGGCGCAGGGCACCGAAGAAGTTCATCGAGCCGTCGGGGGTGTGCGAGGGGCCGAGCAGGATCTCCTCGGTGCTGCCGACCACGCCCAGGTTCATGCGCTTGCCGCGCGGCACGTCCTCGTGGACGGCCTCCATGCCCCAGTGGTGGCCGCGGCCCGGCGCGTCGGTGGCGCGGGCGAGCGGGGAGCCCATCATCACGGCGTCGGCACCGCAGGCAATCGCCTTGGGCAGGTCGCCGGACCAGCCCACGCCGCCGTCGGCGATGACGTGCACGTAGCGGCCGCCGGACTCGTCCATGTAGTCGCGGCGGGCGGCGGCCACGTCCGCGACGGCGGTGGCCATCGGCACCTGGATGCCCAGGACGTTGCGGGTGGTGTGGGCGGCGCCGCCACCGAAGCCGACGAGCACGCCCGCGGCGCCGGTGCGCATCAGGTGCAGGGCGGCGGTGTAGGTGGCGCAGCCGCCGACGATGACCGGGACGTCGAGCTCGTAGATGAACTGCTTGAGGTTCAGCGGCTCGGCGGCGGACGAGACGTGCTCGGCGGAGACGGTCGTGCCGCGGATGACGAAGATGTCCACGCCGGCGTCGACGACGGCCTTGGAGAACTGCGCGGTGCGCTGCGGGGAGAGCGCGGCGGCGGTCACGACGCCGGAGTCGCGGACCTCCTTGATGCGCTGCCCGATCAGCTCCTCCTTGATCGGGGCGGCGTAGATCTCCTGCAGGCGGCGGGTGGCGGTGCGCTCGTCCAGCTCGGCGATCTCGGCCAGCAGCGGCTCGGGGTCCTCGTAGCGGGTCCACAGGCCCTCGAGGTTGAGCACGCCCAGGCCGCCCAGCTCGCCGATGCGGATGGCGGTCTCGGGGGAGACGACCGAGTCCATGGGGGCGGCCATGAACGGCAGCTCGAAGCGGTAGGCGTCGATCTGCCAGGCGATCGAGACCTCCTTCGGGTCGCGGGTACGGCGACTGGGGACGACGGCGATGTCGTCGAACGCGTACGCCCGGCGCCCGCGCTTGCCGCGCCCGATCTCGATCTCAGTCACGTCTGTGGCCTTTCCAATTGCTCTGGCGCTCCGTCTGCCGCATCCAGTATCCCCGAAGCGGCGGAGCCCGCGGCCTGGCGGTCGCGGGCTCCTGCGGCACTGTAGGAAGCTACGGCACTACTACCGGCGGGAGTAGTTCGGCGCCTCGACGGTCATCTGGATGTCGTGCGGGTGGCTCTCCTTCAGGCCCGCGGACGTGATCCGCACGAAGCGGCCCTTGTCCTTGAGCTCGGGCACGGTGGCGGAGCCGACGTAGCCCATGGAGGCGCGCAGGCCGCCGACGAGCTGGTGGGCCACCGAGGCCAGCGGGCCGCGGTAGGGCACCTGGCCCTCGATGCCCTCGGGCACCAGCTTGTCCTCGGAGAGGACGTTGTCCTGGAAGTAGCGGTCCTTGGAGTACGACCGGGCCTGGCCGCGGGACTGCATCGCGCCCAGCGAGCCCATGCCGCGGTACGACTTGAACTGCTTGCCGTTGATGAAGACCATCTCGCCCGGCGACTCCTCGCAGCCGGCCAGCAGCGAGCCCAGCATCACGGCGTCGGCACCGGCGGCGATCGCCTTGGCGATGTCGCCGGAGTACTGCAGGCCGCCGTCGCCGATGAGCGGCACGCCGGCCGCGTGGCAGGCCTGGGCGGCCTCGTAGATCGCGGTGACCTGCGGGACGCCGATGCCGGCGACGACGCGGGTGGTGCAGATCGAGCCGGGGCCGACGCCGACCTTGACGCCGTCCGCACCGGCGTCGATGAGCGCCCGGGCGCCGTCGCGGGTGGCGACGTTGCCGCCGACGACGTCGACGTTGATGTTGGACTTGACCTTGGCGATCATGTCGAGGATGCCGCGGCTGTGGCCGTGGGCGCTGTCCACGACGAGGAAGTCCACGCCGGCCTCGACCAGCGCCTGGGCGCGCTCGTACGCCTCGTCGCCCACGCCCACCGCGGCGCCGACGATCAGGCGGCCGCCCGCGTCCTTGGCGGCGTTCGGGTACTTCTCGGCCTTGACGAAGTCCTTGACCGTGATCAGGCCCTTGAGCACGCCGTTGTCGTCGACCAGCGGCAGCTTCTCGATCTTGTGGCGGCGCAGCAGCTCGATGGCGTCCTCGCCGGAGATGCCGACCTTGCCGGTGACCAGCGGCATCGGCGTCATGACCTCGCGCACGGCGCGGGCGCGGTCGGTCTCGAAGGCCATGTCGCGGTTGGTGACGATGCCCAGCAGCTTGCCGGCCTCGTCGGTCACCGGGACGCCGCTGATGCGGAAGCGGGCGCACAGGGCGTCGGCCTCGGCGAGCGTGGCGTCCGGGCGGACGGTGATCGGGTCGGAGACCATGCCGGACTCCGAGCGCTTGACCAGGTCGACCTGGTTGGCCTGGTCCTCGATGGAGAGGTTGCGGTGCAGGACGCCCACGCCGCCCTGGCGGGCCATGGCGATGGCCATGCGGGCCTCGGTGACCTTGTCCATGGCGGCGGACATCAGCGGGATGTTGACCCGCACGTTGCGCGAGACCCGGGAGGAGGTGTCCACGGTGTTCGGCAGGACCTCTGAGGCGCCCGGCAGCAGCAGGACGTCGTCGTATGTCAGACCGAGCATCGCGAATTTCCCGGGCAGTCCGTCGACGTTGTCAGTCATGACACCTTCCCAAATGGTCTTGCCCCAGCGAGGACTCCCATGCTAACGGCCGTCGCAGGGTGTCCCATTCCACGAGGAGTGAGGCCCGCATCACTTGGAGCTTCGTACAGGATGCCGTACGAAGACACCGCGTGATGCGGGCGGCTCACTGTTCGGCGAGCGCCCGCAGCCTGCTCAGCGCCCGGTGCTGGGCGACGCGCACGGCACCGGGCGACATGCCCAGCATCTGTCCCGTCTCCTCGGCCGTCAGCCCCACGGCGACGCGCAGCAGCACGAGCTCCCGCTGGTTCTCCGGGAGGTTGGCGAGCAGTTTCTTGGCCCACTCGGCATCGCTGCTGAGCAGGGCCCTCTCCTCCGGGCCGAGCGAGTCGTCCGGCTGCTCCGGCATCTCGTCGGAGGGCACGGCCGTGCTGCCCGGGTGGCGCATCGCGGCGCGCTGCAGGTCGGCGACCTTGTGGGCGGCGATGGCCACCACGAACGCCTCGAAGGGGCGGCCCGTGTCGCGGTAGCGCGGCAGGGCGCACAGCACCGCGAGGCAGACCTCCTGGGCCAGGTCGTCGACGAAGTGCCGGGCGTCGCCCGGCAGGCGGGAGAGCCGCGTGCGGCAGTAGCGCAGCGCGAGCGGGTGCACCAGGGCGAGCAGGTCGTGCGTGGCCCGCCGGTCGCCCTCGGCTGCGCGGGCGACGAGCGCGCCAATGGCTGTCGTGTCGTCGTCGCGCATCGGTCCATGGTGCCGTGAAGCCGGATTCTCCGTGGCACCGCATCCATAGTTGTGCACCGAAGCGTTATGAGCGGGTGCGCCGGCGGTCATCTCCCGCACCTTCCCATCACGCCTGCCCGAGCCGTCCCCGAGGAACTCCATACCTCAAGGATGCGGCAGCGCGCGGGAAACGTGCAGCGGGCCGGGTGGCCGGGGCCTCGGGGGCGGAGCGCACGGCGCCCCGCCCCGCCCGCTCGCCCACCGGAACGGTCCGGCTCACGCCTACCGGACCAGTCCCCAGCGGAAGCCGAGCGCCACGGCGTGCGCACGGTCCGAGGCACCCAGCTTCTTGAACAGACGCCGGGCGTGGGTCTTGACGGTGTCCTCCGAGAGGAACAGCTCGCGGCCGATCTCGGCGTTGGAGCGGCCGTGGCTCATGCCCTCCAGCACCTGGATCTCGCGCGCGGTGAGGGTGGGCGCGGCGCCCATCTCGGCGGAGCGCAGCCGGCGCGGGGCCAGCCGCCAGGTGGGGTCGGCGAGCGCCTGGGTCACGGTGGCCCGCAGCTCGGCGCGCGAGGCGTCCTTGTGCAGGTAGCCGCGGGCGCCGGCGGCGACCGCGAGCGCGACGCCGTCGAGGTCCTCGGCGACCGTGAGCATGATGATCCGGGCGCCGGGGTCGGCGGACAGCAGCCGGCGCACGGTCTCCACACCGCCGAGCCCGGGCATGCGTACGTCCATGAGAATGAGGTCCGAGCGATCGGCGCCCCAGCGGCGGAGGACTTCCTCGCCGTTGGCCGCCGTCGTCACGCGCTCGACGCCGGGCACGGTCGCCACCGCGCGCCGGAGCGCTTCACGGGCAAGCGGGGAGTCGTCGCAGACGAGGACGGATGTCATGGCCGCCCTCCGCAGCTGATGCGCGTCACCTTGAGCCTCCAGAGGCTGGTATTGGTCGTCACCTTGTGCGGTCGACGGCGCCGGGCCCTGCCACCCGCCCGGCTGCTTCATGCGTCAACCGCCTCCGCCCTCTCAACGACGGTCACCCGAAAGAGTTACGGGCTCGGTCGGCCGTGTTCGGCACTCTACGTGAGGGCGCGGACACGGAGCAGGGCGCACGGGGGGCGCCCTGCTCACGGGCCAAGCTATGCCCCATTTGCCCGGTCGGACCTGTTTTTCTTCCCATTTGCCAGCGTCTGTGGCTAGATTCGCAATGAGTCATATTTTCATCTGCTCACACGGCAGATGGAGAGGCAGGTACCTGCACGGTTCGCTGCGGATCGCTTCGGCGGATTCGACGATCGCTTCGAGGGGACAAGCCATGGCAGATTTCTCCCGCCTCCCCGGCCCCAACGCCGACCTGTGGGACTGGCAGCTCCTGGCGGCCTGCCGAGGAGTGGACAGCTCGCTCTTCTTCCATCCCGAAGGCGAGCGGGGAGCAGCCCGCAGCGCCCGGGAGAACTCCGCCAAGGAGGTCTGTATGCGCTGTCCGGTACGCGCCGAGTGCGCGGCGCACGCGCTGGCGGTCCGGGAGCCCTACGGCGTGTGGGGCGGCCTGACGGAGGACGAGCGCGAGGAGCTCATGGGGCGCGCACGGCACCGCCCCATCAACGCGAGCGGCGCGGGCGCGGGCGCGATGACCGCCTGAGCGCCCCCTCCGAGCGCCCCCGCACATACCCGTCGCGGCACGCGGCCCGGCGCGCCCGGCCCGGCGTACGGCCCGGCGCCCAGCCCGGCGCACGGCCCGGCGCCCACCTCGGCGTAGGACTCAGCGCCCCGCCGCGGCCACCAGACGGTCGAGCATGGCCCCGACCGCCGGCACCCGCGCGAGGTCCGGCAGCGTCAGGGCGACGATCTCGCGGTGCACGACGGGCTCGACCGGCACCGTGCGAATGCCCTTGGGCCGGACCGACTCCAGGGCCAGCTCCGGCATGACCGCCACGCCCAGGCCGGCGCCCACCAGCCCGAAGACCGCCGGGTAGTCGTCCGTCGCGAAGTCGATGCGCGGCGTGAAGCCCGACTCCTCGCAGACCTCCACCAGGTGCCGGCGGCACCGCGGGCAGCCGGCGATCCACGGCTCGCGCTCCAGCTCCTGCATCCCGATGCGCTCCGCGCCCGCCAGGCGGTGCCCCTCGGGCACCACGCCGATGAGGCGGTCGCTGAGCAGGGGCCGTACGACGAGGTCGTCCCACTCGGCACCGGCCGCCGGGTCGGCCCCGGGCACCTGGGGGTAGCGGAAGGCCAGCGCGATCTCGCAGTCGCCCTCCCGGAGCATCTGCACCGAGCGCGGCGGCTCCGCCTCGACCAGGGAGACGCGGGTGCCCGGGTGGGCGGCGCGCATCTCCGCGAGCGCGGTGGGCACGAGCGTGGAACTGCCGCTGGGGAAGGACACCAGGCGCACCCGGCCGGCCCGCAGCCCCGCGATCGCCGCGATCTCCTCCTCGGCCGCGGTCAGCCCGGCCAGGATGCCGGAGGCGTGGCGCACCAGGGCCTGGCCGGCCTCGGTCAGGCGCATCTCCCGGCCGGTGCGGATCAGCAGCGCGGTGCCGGCCGACTGCTCCAGGGCCTTCATCTGCTGGCTGACGGCGGGCTGGGTGCAGCCGAGCTCACGGGCGGCGGCGGAGAAGGAACCGGTGGTGGCCACCGCACGCAGCACCCTCAGGTGACGAGCCTCGATCATATTTCGAGCATAAGGCCACCTTGGATCAGGTGGGAAATATCCGTTCGACGCTTTGAGCCGCACCCCCTAGGCTTCGGCCATGTACGTGATCTCCGTGAACATCGGCCGGAACGGCACGCACGACCGCCCCGGCCACGAGGGCGCCTTCACCCCCGGCCTGCCCAGCGGCATCGACAAGCGGCCCATCGACGGGCCCGTGGCCGTCGCCGCGCCCGGCCCGCGGGGCGTCGGCGGCAGCGGCCTCGCCGGGGACGCGATCGCCGACCTGCGCTACCACGGCGGCGACCACCAGGCGGTGTACGCCTTCGCCCGCGAGGACCTCGACGGCTGGGAGCGCGAGCTCGGCCGCCCGCTGCCGGCGGGCTCGTTCGGGGAGAACCTGACGACCCGGGGGCTGGACGTCAACGGAGCGCGCATCGGAGAGCGTTGGCGCATAGGTACGGATCTGCTGCTGGAGGTCTCCGCCCCGCGCATCCCCTGCCGGAAGTTCGCCGACTGGTTGAACGAGGCGGGCTGGGTGCGCCGGTTCACCCGGCAGGCCGCGCCGGGGGCGTACCTGCGCGTCCTGGTGCCCGGCACGGTACGGGCGGGCGACCCCGTGACCGTCGAGCACCGCCCCGACCACCAGGTGACGATCGCGTACGCCTTCCGCGCCCTGACCACGGAGCGGTCCCTGCTGCCCGGCCTGCCGGCGGCCGGCGAGGCACTGCCCCCGCACCTGCGCGAGAAGGCGCTGGCGTACGGCCCGGCACCGGTGCCGGCTTCCGCGCCCGCGGAAACAAGGGAAACAATGGCGCGAATGTGACGCACGGGTCGTCAGGCGGCCGCCGCGGGGCGCCCGGAGGGGCGACGGCGCCCCCGGGCGGGCAGCCGGGAGGGCGGCGCGAGCACTAACGTTCCTGTATGACGACTGCACTGATCACGGGAGCCACCGCCGGCATCGGCGCGGCCTTCGCACGCCGGCTGGCGGCCGACGGACACAACCTGGTCATCGTGGCCCGCGACGAGAAGCGGCTGGGCGAGCAGGCGACCGAGCTGCACGACCGCCACCGCGTCGAGGTGGAGGTGCTCCGCGCCGACCTGTCGCAGGACGCGGGCATCGAGGCGGTCGAGGCACGGCTGTCCGACCGCAAGAACCCGGTGGACCTGCTGGTCAACAACGCCGGCTTCGGCAACAAGGGCCGCTACCTCGAAGTGCCCATGGCCGACGAGCTGACGATGCTGAAGGTGCACTGCGAGGCGGTGCTGCGCCTGACCTCGGCCGCCACGGCGAGCATGCGCGAGCGCCGGCGCGGTGGCGTGATCAACGTGGCCTCGGTGGCGGCCTTCGTGCCGCGCGGCACGTACGGGGCGAGCAAGGCGTGGGTCGTGCAGTTCACCCAGGGTGCCGCGCGCGACCTGGCCGGCAGCGGGGTGCGGCTGATGGCGCTGTGCCCCGGGTTCGTACGGACGGAGTTCCACCAGCGGGCCGGCATGGGCACGGAGAACATCCCCGGCTGGCTCTGGCTGGACGCCGACAAACTGGTGGACGCGGCGCTGAAGGACCTGGCGCGCGGCAAGGCGCTGTCCATTCCCGACCCGCGGTACAAGGCGCTGACCGGGCTGCTGAAGCTGGCCCCGCGCCGGGCCGTCTCGCGCGCCGGCTCCACGACGGGCCGCCGCTACGGGCCGAACTGACCCCGGCGCCGCCGCTCCGCTCCTCCCGGGTGATCCGCCAGGGCTAACCTGGACATATCACCCGGGACCGGGGAGGCGTGCCATGACTTTCGTGCAAGTAGTCGACTGCAGGACCCGTCACTTCGACAAGATGAACCGGCTGATGGACGACTGGATCGCGCTCACCGAGGGAAAGCGCACCGCCACCCACTCCGTCGTCGGCCGGGACCACTCCGACAGGGATCACTACATCGAGATCATCGAGTTCCCCTCGTTCGAGAAGGCGATGGAGAACTCGAACCTCCCGGAGACCGACCGGGTCTTCCAGGAGATCGTCTCCCTCTGCGAGGGCCTGCCGTCCTTCACCGACCTCGACGTCGTCCGCGACGAGCAGCTGGGCAAGTCGACCGTGCGGCGGTTCTTCGAGGAGGTGGCGGTCGGCGGCGACCTCGCACTCGTGGACGAGCTCTTCGCCGACGGCTACCGCGACCACGACATCGGCAGGGCCGAGCCGATCGTGGGCCACGAGGCGATGAAGCAGAACGTCACCGACTGGCGCGACGCCTTCGACTTCCGCTTCGACCTGCACGACGAGCTGGCCGAGGGCGACCGGGTCGCCGTCCGCTGGACCTGGCACGGCAGCCACCAGGGCGACTTCATGGGCCTGCAGCCCACCGGCCAGGAGGTGCGGATGACCGGCAGCACCGTCTTCCGGCTGGAGGACGGCAAGATCGCCGAGGGCTGGTGGACCTACGACCTGCTGGGCCTGCTGCGGCAGCTGGGCGGGGTGAACCTCCAGCGCCACGTACCGGCCGAGGGCTGAGACGTACCGGCCGGGGGCCGGGAAACGCGGCCGGGGCCCGGCCTCCCGAGGGGAGGCCGGGCCCCGGCGCGAGCGGATCCGATCCGCAGGGATCAGTGGGCGTGGCCGTGACCGTGGCCGGCCTCCGCCTTCTCCTCTTCCTTCTTCTCGACGACCAGGGTCTCGGTCGTCAGCAGCAGGGAGGCGATGGAGGCGGCGTTCTCCAGGGCGGAGCGGGTGACCTTGACCGGGTCGATGACGCCGGCCTTCACCAGGTCGCCGTACTCGCCGGTCGCGGCGTTGAAGCCGTGGCCCTTCTCCAGCTCGGCCACCTTCGAGGTGATGACGTAGCCCTCGAGGCCGGCGTTCTCGGCGATCCAGCGCAGCGGCTCGACGACGGCGCGGCGGACGACGGCGACACCGGTGGCCTCGTCGCCCTCCTTGCCCAGGCCGTCCTCCAGCACCTTGGCGGCGTGGACCAGGGCGGAGCCACCACCGGAGACGATGCCCTCCTCGACCGCGGCGCGGGTCGCGGAGATGGCGTCCTCCAGACGGTGCTTCTTCTCCTTGAGCTCGACCTCGGTGGCCGCGCCCACGCGGATGACGCAGACGCCGCCGGCCAGCTTGGCCAGGCGCTCCTGCAGCTTCTCGCGGTCCCAGTCGGAGTCGGTGGTCTCGATCTCGGCCTTGATCTGGGCCACGCGACCGGCGACGTCCTCGCTGTTGCCGCCGCCGTCGACGATGGTGGTGTCGTCCTTGGTGACGGTCACGCGGCGGGCCGTGCCGAGCACGTCCAGACCGGCCTGGTCGAGCTTGAGGCCGACCTCCTCGGCGATGACCGTGGCACCGGTGAGGGTGGCCATGTCGCCCAGCATCGCCTTGCGGCGGTCGCCGAAGCCGGGGGCCTTGACCGCGACGGCGTTGAACGTGCCGCGGATCTTGTTGACGACCAGCGTGGACAGGGCCTCGCCCTCGACGTCCTCGGCGATGATCAGCAGCGGCTTGGAGCCACCACCCTGGATGATCTTCTCCAGCAGCGGGAGCAGGTCCTGGATGGAGGAGATCTTGCCCTGGTGGATGAGGATGTACGGGTCCTCGAGGACGGCCTCCATGCGCTCCTGGTCGGTGACCATGTAGGGCGACAGGTAGCCCTTGTCGAACGCCATACCCTCGGTGAAGTCGAGCTCCAGGCCGAAGGTGTTGGACTCCTCGACGGTGATGACACCGTCCTTGCCGACCTTGTCCATCGCCTCGGCGATGAGCTCGCCGACCTGCTTGTCCTGGGCGGACAGCGCGGCGACGGCGGCGATGTCGGACTTCTCGTCGATCGGGCGCGCGGTGGCCAGCAGGTCGTCCGAGACGGCCTTGACCGCGGCGTCGATGCCCTTCTTCAGGGAGGCCGGGGAGGCGCCGGCGGCGACGTTGCGCAGGCCCTCGCGGACCAGCGCCTGGGCCAGCACGGTGGCGGTGGTGGTGCCGTCGCCCGCGATGTCGTTGGTCTTGGTCGCCACCTCCTTGACCAGCTGGGCGCCCAGGTTCTCGTAGGCGTCCTCGAGCTCGACCTCACGGGCGATGGTGACGCCGTCGTTGGTGATGGTCGGGGCGCCGAACTTCTTGTCGATGACGACGTTGCGGCCCTTGGGGCCGATCGTCACCTTCACGGTGTCGGCGAGCTTGTTGACGCCGCGCTCGAGCGCGCGACGCGCGTCCTCGTCGAACTTCAGGGTCTTGGCCATGGGTTACGTATCCTCGCGATCTCTCAACGAACTGCGCCCCGGGCGCCCGGCTGAATGGGCGCGGGAGCCAGGGGCGCAGACGTGTTGCCGGTGAATTACTTCTCGATGATCGCGAGCACGTCGCGAGCCGAGAGGACGAGGTACTCGTCGCCGTTGTACTTCACCTCGGTGCCGCCGTACTTGCTGTACAGAACGACGTCGCCGACCTTCACGTCGAGCGGGAGGCGCTCGCCGTTCTCGAAGCGGCCCGGGCCCACGGCCAGGACGGCGCCCTCCTGGGGCTTCTCCTTGGCGGTGTCCGGAATGACCAGGCCGGAGGCCGTGGTCTGCTCGGCGTCGAGCGGCTGGACCACGATGCGGTCCTCGAGCGGCTTGATGGCAACCTTGGAGCTGGCGGTCGTCACGATCCGACCTCCCCCTTCGGAGATCTCACGGGGTTAACTGTCTGAGGTGGCGACCAGGTCGATCCGTCGTCGCGGGTGCCGGACCTGCCCGTCGCTGCGTTTGGCACTCACCGGGGGAGAGTGCCAACGGAGCCGAGACTATGACGCGGTTAGCACTCGGTCAAGCGGAGTGCCAATTCACACCCGCGGCGAGCCGCACGCGCAGGCGACGACGGGGGCCGCCCGAGGCCCTACCCACCGGGGCGCGGGCGCACTCCTCGTACGTCCCTCGGGGACCGCGCCTCAGACGTAGTCCTCCAGGCGGCCCACCGTGTAGCCCTGGCGCTCGATGCTGCGCAGCATGTTCGTGACCATCTGCGTCATCGTCGTCCCCTTGAGCTCCTGCGGCCCCCGGAAGTGCGCCAGCACGATGTCGCCCGGGCGCAGGCCGTCCCCCTCCGCGTAGCGCATGTCGTTGATCTGCATCGTGGCCTCCCACAGGACGACCGCCCGCACCCCGCACGCCCCCGCCGCCGCGAGCGTGGCGTCGTTGTAGTTGCCGTACGGCGGCCGGAACAGCGCGGGTCGCTCGCCGAATCGTTTCTGCAGCGTCTCCTGCTGCCTGCAGATCTCCTTCTTCTGCGCCTCCGCCGACAGCGTGCGCAGGTTCGGGTGGTCGATCGTGTGGTTGTCCACGCCGTTGCGCACGCCCCCGCCCGGCGCGTCGCGCAGCTGCTCGAAATAGCCGTAGCCCTGACCCGTGTGGGCGACGCTGTCCGTCAGGAACATCGTGAACGGCAGCTTCAGGTCCTTGGCCATCTTCACGAACTGCGGGTCCTTCTCGGCCCCGTCGTCGAAGGTCAGGAAGACGACCTTGTCCTGCGTGGGGACGCGCCGCACGATCTTCGGCGCGTCCCCGTCCCTCATCCCGTCCGTGATCTTCTTCGCGGGCGGCGCCGGGGGCGCGGCCGGCGGCCGGTCCAGCCCCCAGCGGCGGTACGCGGCGGCGTCGGGCGCCGGCTCGCCCTTCCCCGGGTGCGGCGTCCCGGCGACGGCCGAGGGAGCCGAGGAGGGGGAGGAGGGGGAGCCCGACGAATGCGCCGCACTCCCCGACCCCGCCGAGGAACACCCGGCTATCAGCATCAAAGCGGCGGAACCAGCGGCGGCGGCAGCGGCGGCAGCACGTCGGCGGCCGGAAAAGAAGGGGCTCACGCTGACGATTCTTGTCCACGAGTTCGATCACTGCGAGCGGGGCGTCCCCGGGCACCGGCCCCCGCCGCTCCCGCGGCCGCGATCAGGCGCGCGACCTGCACAGAGCGCCGGGGTACGTTGGAGCACGTGCCCGCACCGAACGCCGAGACCAACCCCGAGACGACCCCCGAGGCCGACGCCTTCGCCGCCCTCCTCACCGACGAGGGCCGCCGTCTGCTGGACGACCTGCGGGACTACGACCCCGCCCGGGAGCTCGCCACCGCCACCCGGCTGCGCCGCGAGCACCCCGCCGAGCTGGTCTCCGCCGCCCTCGGACAGGCGCGTCTGCGGCAGCGGGCGGTCGCAAAGTTCGGCGCGGCCGACGCGCACCGCATGTTCTTCACGCCCAACGGCGTCGAACAGGCCACCCGCGCCTCCGTCGCCGCCCACCGCGCCCGCCGCTTCGCCGCCCTCGGCGTACGCCGCCTCGCCGACCTGTGCTGCGGCAACGGCGGAGACGCCATCGCCCTGGCCCGCGCCGGCATCGCCGTCCTGGCCGTCGACCGCGACCCGCTCACGGCCGCGGTCGCCCGCGCCAACGCCGAGGCGCTCGGCCTCGCCGACCTCATCGAGGTCCGCTGCGCCGACGTCACCGACGTCGACACCTCCGGCTACGACGCCGTCTTCGTCGACCCCGCCCGCCGCGGCGGCCGCGGCCGCATCTTCGACCCGGAGGCGTACTCCCCGCCCCTGTCCTGGGCGATCGACGCCGCCCGCAGCGCCCCGCACGCCGCCCTGAAGATCGCTCCCGGCGTCCCCCACGAGGCCGTCCCGGACGATGCCGAGGCCGAGTGGATCTCCGACGGCGGCGACGTCAAGGAGGCCGTCCTGTGGTTCGGCACCGAGCCCGGCACCCGGCGCGCCACCCTCCTGCCCGCCGGCGCCCACCTCACCGGCGCGGGCCTTCCCGACCCCGCCGTGCGCCCCGTGGGCCGCTACCTCTACGAACCCGACGGCGCCGTCATCCGCGCCCACCTCGTCGCGGACGTGGCGGCAGCGCTGTCCGACGACGCCGGCCTGATCGACGGCACCATCGCCTACGTCACCAGCGACGAACTGCGCCCGACGCCGTACGCCACGGCGTACGAGATCACGGACGTCCTGCCCTTCAACCTCAAGAAGCTCAAGGCCCTCGTCCGCGAACGCGGCATCGGCGTCGCCGTCATCAAGAAGCGCGGCTCCGCCGTCGAGCCCGAGGAACTCCGCAGGAAGCTCAAGCTCGACGGCCCCCACTCCTGCGTCATCATCCTCACCCGCGCCGCGGGGGCACCGGTGATGCTGCTGGGACAGCCGGCGGCCTGACGGCCGTGTGTGGCGCCATGTGGCGCCACGTGATGCCGTCGACATCCTGCGCGCCAAGGGGTGAGCGCGCCCCCTGCCGCTTCGGCCTGCGAAACGGTCAGCCGCGACCGGCGATGGCCCGCTCCACCAGGCCGCGCAGGACGCCCTGCTCCTCCGCGGAGAGGCCGGACAACGGGGAGTCCACGGCGAGGAGTTCGAGGAGGCGTGCGCGCAGTGCAGTGCCTTCGGCGGTGAGGACGAGGTGCTTCGCGCGGCGGTCGACGGGGTGCGGGTGGCGCTCGACCAGCTTCTGCTTCTCCAGCTTGTCGACGACGAAGGTGGTGTTGGAGGGCTCGCAGCACATGCGCTCGGCGAGCTCGCGCATGGTCATCGGCCCGCTCATCTCCCGCAGCGCGGTCGCCTGGGGCGCGGTGAGGCCGAGGACGGCGGCGCGCTCGCGTACGTGGTCCCCGAGCCGTTGGGCCAGCCCGTTCACCAGAGAGCACAGCTGCCGCTCGGCCATCGCCCGCGACTCCGGTGAGGTCGTCATACCGCCAGCCTACCAACTGCATCAAGCGCACATATTTACAGCTTGAATGATTCGAGCTTGATGCTTATCGTGATCAACGTCGCCGCAGGGACCCGACGAAGGAGAAACATGGCTGACGTGACCGTGGCTCAGGACGAACGACTGCGCCGCCCCGCCGGAATCCGCTCGATCCGGCTGGGCGACACGAAGGTGTCGTACATCCCGGACGGCGACGTACGGCTCCGGCCCCTGGAACTGCTCCAGGACACCACCGACGAGGTGTGGGCCGCGCACCCCGAGTACCTGGACGCCGACGGCCGCCTCGTCGGCAGCGTCGGCGCCCTGCTCGTCGAGCACGACGACCGCGCCCTGCTGATCGACACCGGCTTCGGCCCCCGGACGCTCACGGCCCCCGACGGCCCGCTCGACACGATCCACGGCGGCGCGCTCCCGCAGAACCTGGCCGCGCTCGGCCGCGCCCCCGAGGACATCGAGGCGGTGGCCTTCACCCACCTCCACGCCGACCACCTGGGCTGGGCCTGCGAGCCCACGTTCGCCCACGCCGACTACCTGATCTCCGAGCAGGAGTGGGCCGGGCGCGACGCCCTGGCGGCCCAGGGCATGGCCGAGCAGGTCGCGGCCCTCGCCCCGCACGTCCGCACGATCACCGACAGGCAGGAGATCTTCCCCGGCGTCCAGGTGCGGGTCGCTCCCGGCCACACCGTCGGGCACGCCGAGTACGTCATCACCGGGGGCGGCCGGCGACTGATCGCCTTCGGCGACGCCATGCACACCCCGATCCAGGTCGACCACCCCGGCTGGTCCGTGGCCTTCGACCACGACACCACCCGCACCGCCGACCACCGCCACCGCCTCGTCGCCGAACTGGCGGAGCCCGGCACGATCGGCTTCGGCGTCCACTTCGCCGACGTGGTCTTCGGCCACGTCCGGCAGGACGGCACCGGCCCGGCCTGGCGCCCGGTGGACGCCTGACCCGGGCGATCCGGGTGATCCCGATGGTCCGGGCAGTCCGGGCAGTCCGGGCAGTCTTGGCGCTACGCGGCCGGCGCCCCGGCGGGGCGCCCGGTCACCGCCGGGAGGGCGAGAAGGACCAGCAGCCCGAAGGCGACGGCCGCGGACAGCGTGCGGGCGTCGTTGAACAGCTCCCAACGCCGCAGGACGTCCGCGTACCCGGCCGGGGGCGCGGTCGCGGCCCACTGCTTGATACGGCCGTTGATGGGGACGTTCCCGAACCGCGTGATCAGGAACGACGCGACCACCAGGGCTCCCGCCACGCCGGCGAGGACGCGGCCCCGGCCGCGTTCCACGACGGCCAGGGCGAGGGTGCTCAGGGCCGAGACGGCCATTGCGCCCTGCATGGTGATGCCGTTCTTCGCCATGAGGGCCGTGTGGAAATCGAGCCTCATGGCGATCGGCACGACATCGAACGTCGGGACGAGATTGGCGGCGCCGTAGCCGAAGGCGCCCGCCAACAGGCCGGTGGAGAACAGCGAGAGCGCCCGCAGGAGCCGGGTGCGCCGAGCCGTGACCGTCGTCATGGCGCTGGTCGTCATGGCGCTCGTCGTCATGGCGCTCACCGGCCGGTGGCCGTGAAGCGGCCGCTCGGCTCGCCGTGGAGACGGCCGTACGGGAGCCTGCGGCCGAAGGCGAGCAGGAGGAGGTCCTGGGCGGCGCCGTACACGGGGGCCCCGGAACCGTAGGACCAGTCCATGTCCTCGGCGCACAGCCGCACCCCGCGAAGGTCGACGCCGAAGAACTTCAGGCCACGGGGCCTGATGTCGTCGAGCAGGACCCGCAACCGGTCTTCAGGGACCCGTCGGCCGAGCCCGAGGGCGACGGTGACGTCCAGGCCGTGCACCACGTCATGGCCGAGCGCCGCCACGAACCCGCCGACCGGCGGCGTCCAGGGATGGCGGGCGTTGTCGCGCAGAAAGGCGCTGAGCTCGGCCGGGGAGTGGGCGGCCGCGTCCCTGCGGGCGACGCGGTCGGTCATGCGGTGCAGGTTGCCGCGGGCCTTGGCCAGTTCGCCCAGGGTGACGGGCAGGGAGAGCCGGAACCCCATCGACATGTGGGCGACGACCTCGCGCACCCGCCATCCCTCGCACAGGCTGGGCACGTCCCACGCCTCGGCCGGCAGGCTGTCGAAGAGGTCGGCCAGTTCCCGGCGTTCCGCCGCGATGGCGGCCCTGACGACCGAGGCATCCGTCGCGTTGCGGCCCGTCACGTCGTCATCCGTCGCGGTGCCGTCCATCGCGTCGCCATCCGTCGCGTTGCGGCCCGTCGCATTGCCGCCCGTCGCTTTGTGGTGCATGGGATCAAGCGTGCGGGCGGCCGATCCATATTTCCAATAGACAGTTGTGCTGCTACCTAGCATTGCCGCTTATGGAACTTCGCCAGCTGCGCTACTTCGTGACCGTCGTCGAAGAAGGCGGCTTCACGCGCGCAGCCGCCCGTCTGCACCTCGCCCAGCCCGGCCTGAGCGCCCAGATCCGCCAGCTGGAACAGGAGCTGGGGCAGCCCCTCCTCGACCGCTCCCGCCGCTCGGTGACGCTCACCGAGACGGGCCGGGCCGTCCTGCCGTACGCCCGGGCCGCGCTGGCCGCCGCCGATGCGGTACGGCAGACCGCCGACGCGTACACGGGGCTCCTGCGCGGCCGCGTCTCCCTCGGCCTGGTCTCCGGAGCCACGGGCCACGCCTTCGACATCGCCTCGCTCCTCGCCGACTTCCACGACGCCCACCCCGCCCTGGAGGTCGCCCTCACCGAGGACACCTCGGAGCGGATGCAGGCCGCAATCCTGGCCGGCGAGCTCGACATCGCCCTCCTCGGACCCACCGACGAAGTGCCCCCGCCCGGCCTGTCCCTCCACACCGTCATCGACGTCCCGCTGGCCGTCGTCGCCGCACCCGGGGACCCGCTCCTCACCCCCGGCGACCGTACGAGCGTCCCCCTCGCCGAACTGCGCGACCGCGCGCTGATCTGCCTGCCACGCGGCACCGGGGTACGCGCGGCACTCGAACGCGCCTGCACCCGGGCCGGCTTCCGCCCCCACGTCGCCTTCGAGGCGGCGGCACCCCCCGTGCTCGCCCAGCTCGCCGCCCGGGGCCTGGGCGTCGCCGTACTCCCGGCCGGCGAGGACGACGGCCCCGCGCCGGACGGCGACGGAGCCCTGCGGACCCTGACCATCGTCCGCCCCGCGATCCGCGCCCGCATCGCCCTCGCCTGGCGCGCCACCGGCCCCACGAGCCCTGCAGCCCGCGCCCTGCTCGACCGCCTCCGCGCGGCCCTGCCCACGGCCCCCGGGGGTTTTCCCCCTTCGCGGCCCGGGGGGTCGCTCCATACCCCGGCGACGCGGCCAACGAGCATGATCCACCCATGACTTCACGACGAACGAGAATGCGGCGCATTGCGGCTGGTGCGGCGGTCCTGGGCAGCGTGTCCGCCCTGGTCGCTCCGGCGTCGGCGTCGGCGGCCGGCTCCCGCGGCGGGTCGGCACAGGGCGGGGCCGTCGTCTCCGTCGAACGGGCGACCGACCTGACGGCGGAAGAAGTGGCCGGGCAACTCCGGGGACAGATCGACACGTCCTCGGTCCGCTACGGCGTGACCGCCTATCGGGTCACCTACCGCACCACCGACAGCACGGGCGCCCCCACGACCGCGAGCCAGCTCGTCGTCCTGCCCAAGAACGGGGCACGCCACCTGTCCCCCGTCTCCTGGCTGCACGGCACCACCGCCTACCGCAAGGACGTCGCCTCGGAGAACCCGAAGTCGACCGACCGGCTCACCGCGCTGCTCTTCGCCTCGACCGGACGCGCCGTTTCGGCGCCCGACTACGTCGGCCTCGGCTCGGGCGAGGGCTTCCACCCCTACGGCGACCCCCGGGCCACGGTCGCCGCCTCGGTGGACGGCCTGCGCGCGGCCCGTACCGTCGCCCACCGCCACGGCCGCGAGCTGAAGCGGAAGGTCCAGGTCAGCGGCTTCTCGCAAGGCGGCCCCGCCACCATGCTGATGGGCCGCGCACTTCAGCAGGAGGGCGCCGACCCCTACTTCCGGCTCGGGGCACTCGCCCCGGTCAGCGGCCCCTACAACCTCTCGGCCTTCGAGGCCGCCGCGGCCGACGACAAGATCGCCAAGTCCGGCATCTACCTCGCCTACTTCGCCACCGCGTGGAACCGGATGTACGGCCTCTACTCATCACCGAGCGACGCCTTCCGCTCCCCCTACAACTCGAAGGTGGAAGCCCTCTTCGACGGCCACCACACCACCGGACAGATCGTCGGCGCGCTTCCGGCAGCCTCCAAGGACCTGTTCACCGAGGACTTCCTCAACAAGGTCCGCAAGCCCGACGGCGTCCTGAAGGACAGGCTCCGCCCGATGGACAACACCTGCAACTGGCGACCGAACGTCCCGGTCCAGATCTTCCACGGCCGAGGCGACAAGGACGTCGACTTCGGCCACGCCACGTACTGCGCCGACCAGCTGACGAAGAACGGCGCCGCACACCGGCTGACCGACGTCGGCGACTACGACCACAACGAAACGGTGCGGCAGGCCCTGCCCCGCATCGTCAGGTTCTTCGACGAGACCGCGTAAGGCCGATCCGTCGGGTGCGCGAAGCGATCAGAAAGCTTTGATCCTGGTCGGAGTTCCATCCGGGGCGAACGAGTGGTGGAACGTGAAGGCGTCCGGCGCGGAGCCGTGGTCGTGGAGGTACTCCAGCTTGGTAACCCCCTCCTGCCAGGTGGGTATCGCCTCGCCGGAGACCCACCAGAACACGTGGCTCGGGTGTTTCCTCTTCTCGAACCAGTCATGACGCCTGTTCAGCGCCTTACGGTGCATGCCGGTGTAGATGGCATCGAAGGCGGAACGCAGGTCGGTCCAGAGCGAGAGGGACGCGGCCAGGGCCGTGGTCTCCGCTGTACGCCCCTTGCCGTACCAGGTGGGTACGGCGAACTTCCCCCATGCACCCCAGTCCAGGTCGAAGTGCGATCCCCGCTCGCCTTCCCCCGCCACAGCATGACCGAGGTACCCCGGGTGCTGGCTTATCTCCTGGTAGGCGACCTCACCCATGTCGTGGAATTCCTGCGTGAGAGGTGTGGGATCGGCGAGAGGTGACTTCAGAACGCCGAACGTGTACAGCGCAAGACGGGCCATGTATCGCTCCCTGGTTGGAAGGAACTCCTGTGCGAGCGACCGTGGGTGATCGCCGAGGACCAGGGGGAAGGTAGCGGCCTCCGCCAGCCTTGTCGAAGTTGCGTTTTCCCTGTTCAAGTGGCCTGCGGAATAGGCCCGGACCAGGTAGGGCGAACCCGGCGGCCCAGGGCATGAGCCGGGGTCGTTGCGCAAGGGCCTCCGTCGTATGGGAAATGCGAACACCCCCGAAGGCTTTACGGCCTTCGGGGGTGGAGGACGGCGGAGGCAGGGGCAGGGGTAGGGGTAGGGGTCGCGGTCGCTACGCCGGGGACTTCGCCGGCCCGGTCGCGTGCTCGGGTTCGAGTACGAAGACCGGGATCACGCGGTCGGTCTTCTCCTGGTACTCGGCGTACGGCGGATACGCGGCCACCGCGCGCTCCCACCACTGGGCCCTCTCGTCCCCGGTGACCTCACGGGCGATCATCCGTCGGCGTTCGGGACCGTCCTGGACCTCCACCTGCGGGTCGGCCTTGAGGTTGAAGTACCAGACCGGATGGCGCGGGAAACCGCCCTTCGAGGCCACCGCCGCGTACCGTCCCTCGTGCTCCACACGCATCAGCGGAATCTTGCGGATCTTGCCGCTCTTCGCGCCGCGCATCGTGACAATGACGACCGGCAGGCCCGTGTCCCAGAGCGTCGTGCCCTGCGTG
Organism: Streptomyces sp. PKA51; assembly: GCF_057552455.1. Taxonomy (NCBI): domain Bacteria; kingdom Bacillati; phylum Actinomycetota; class Actinomycetes; order Kitasatosporales; family Streptomycetaceae; genus Streptomyces; species Streptomyces sp. PKA51. The sequence goes on along the minus strand of NZ_BAAJPZ010000007.1, from coordinate 218,891 downwards.
CCCCCGGAACTCTCGTACAGCTCGACTTGTTCGCGCACCCACTGCGCCGGACTCGGCTCGTACTCGCCTTCAAGAGGCATCGAGGTCACCCCATTGTCGTGGTCGATCGTGGTGGTCGTGGTCGATCGTCGTGGTTGGGTTTCGCGTATGGGCTATGCCCCCGTTGCTCGCAAAGAGAGCTCGGGGGCCGGAGCTCGGACTTCCCGTGCGGGTGGTGATGGTGGCTGAGGTCAGAACTTTGGCTGGCTACGAGGGGAGGGGTGGGGGGCGCGGGCCGGTTCCCGGTCTGCGGGTGGGTTTGAGGTTGGCCGCCGTTCTCGTGCCGTCGCGGATGCGGGTGCGTGAGGAGACCGCGCCGTGGGTTCGTGGCTGAGGGGGAGCTGGCTGCTGCCGCGATGTGGCTGACGCCGGTGGAGACGCTCCGCTCGTGTCACGTGTGATGGGGCTGAGCGTCCGACTGCAGACCGCGGCGGGCGAGCGCTCCAACGAATTCCATCCAGGAGGCGGCGGAAACACTCACCTCCGGGCCGGGTATTCGCTTCGAATCGCGGATGCGTATGCCGTCCCGGGGCACGCCACACACTTCGACGCAGTTATCGCCAGGGATGTTGCTATAACTGGACCTGTACCAGGTCCGCTTGCGGTTCACAGTTCCTCCAACAGGTTCGAGATGAAACGCCCCGAGTCGCTTGGACTGAGGGCGACTTGTTGGATCAGCGAAAGGCCGTGCACGACGAGCCGGACCCGTTCAGCGTCGGTTACGAGCACACCGGCGAAGCTTCCCTCCTGGTAAGCGATCCGCTCATACCCGGGAAGCTCCATCAAGACGACGGAACCATTGAGCTGGGCCTGGAAGACGTCGGCCGGCACAACCTGGATCGTCACGTTACGCCGGGCCCCGATTGCCAGGAGATGGCGCAGCTGTTCCCTATGGGTCTCGACATCTCCCAGCGGATTCCGCAGGGGCGCCTCACCGATGACGAAGGAAAACGCTGTCGACTGCTTGTCGAGCACGTGCTGACGCCCCAGCCTGACAGCGATCCGCTTGTCGATGGTCTCATCGTCGACCGGCGGCCAGGTCTTGCTGAACAGGGCCCGCGCCGTGCCCTCGGTCTGCAGCAGGCCCGGGATGAGGACCGGCTCACTCGAACTCAGCGCCGTCGCCTCCTCCTCGTAGCGGAAGAAGTCGTGCGCCGCGGGGCGCTGGGGTTCCGGCTGCAGGTACTGGTAGGCGGCCTCCAGCAGGCCGCCCGCCCCGCACAGCTGATCGGCGATCTGCAGGATCCTCAGGCTCGCCCTTCGCCGGCCTTGCTCGATCGACTTGATCAACTCGACGCCGACGCACGCCTCCTTCGCCAGCTCCTCCCGTGAGATGCCCGCTCGCTGGCGCCACCGCTTCAGCTGGTCCCCGCAGTACCGCCAGCCGATCGGCGGCTGGGACTCCAGAGTCATAGGACCACCCCTTCCCATCGCTACTACTCAAAGTAGCCACACGGAAGCACTCCGGCAGCGCAGATCACACGACCCGGTAACTCCACCCCTCATTCCCTCCCGCCAGTGAAGGTTTCTGCAGCCGAACGCTCAGCCACGCCACCACCTGACACGAGCGGAGCGTCTCCACCGGCGCAAGCCACATCGCGGCAGCAGCCAGCTCCCCCTCAGCCACGAACCCACGGCGCGATCTCCTCACGCACCCGCATCCGCGACGGCACGAGAACGGCGGCCAACTCCAAGCCCACCCGCAGACCGGGAACCGACCCGCGCCCCCCACCCCTCCCCTCGTAGCCAGCCAAAGTTCTGACCCGCACCCGCCCACGGACAGGCACCCACAGACAAAGCCCCCGGACAGGAACCCGTCAGGCAGCCCCTACTCCCTCAGCGAGGCCGACAGCGCACGTGCCTCATGTTCCGTCATTCGGGGGGTCTCGTACGGCGCGGCGTTGACCCATCGCTGTGCCAGGCGGGCGATCCGCTCGCCGTACCGCTCCGCCGTAATCAGGTCTCCGCGGGATCCGGCCTGTTCCGGGCCCTGGTCCGCGTGGCTCTGGCTCATCAGGCCCAGCCACGAGCCCAGCCGGTTGATGTCGTCGCGGGAGCCGCCGCTCCAGTTGTTGCCGGGCATGTCGCCGACGCCTATCCACTGCATGCCCAGTTGCGCGCCGAAGATCGCCAGCTGTTCCAGGACCGCCAGCTTGTCGCCGCTCTGCGAGGCGGACATGGTGAATCCTCCCGCCAGTTTGTCCTTCCACGCCTGCGTCACGAACGGTGTGAACGCCGCTTCCATGAATGCCTTGAACACCGCCGACACGCTGCCCATCAGCGTCGGGCAACCGAAAACGATCGCGTCGGAGCGGTCGAGCAGCTCCATCACCTCCGCGTCGTGCCAGCGGCCCGCGGTGACGTCCTCGGGCCGGATCTCGACGAGGTGCACCCGGGCGCCGGGCACCAGCCGTGCCCCGTCCGCGAGGTGCTCGGCCAGGACGCGGGTGTGGCCGTGCACCGAGTGGTAGACCACCGTCATCGTGACCACCGGCGCTCCGTGCTCACGGTCAACGTCATTGCTCTGCATTGCGCTTCACTACTTCCGAACTGGTTCGAGCTGCTCCGAGCCGCTTCGAGCCGCTTCAAACTGCTTCGAGCTGCGTCGAACTGCTTCAAACGGCTTCAAGCCGCTTCCGATGGGGATCGCGGGGAATTCCCGCGCGCCCACCCATCCCACCCCGCCCGCACCCCGGCATCAACGCCGAACATCGGCACGCAGCGATCGGTCGCACCGATCGATCGCGTTAGCCTGGCCGCGTGGACAGGATGGAACTGGAAGCATTCGTCGCGGTCGCGGAAGAGCTGCACTTCGGCCGCGCCGCCGCGCGCCTGCACCGGGGGCAGCCCACCGTCAGCGACGCCATCAGGCGACTGGAGAGCAGCCTGGGCGGGCGGTTGTTCCACCGCACGAGCCGCCGCGTGTCCCTGACCGGTCTCGGTGAAGCGCTGCTGCCCGAGGCGCATGCCACCCTGGCCCAGCTGCGTCGCTTCCAGCAGCGTGGGCGTGCCCTGGCCGCCGGCGACGGGGGGCTCACCACCCTCGTCGTCGGCCACGCCGAATACACCGACCATCAGCTGCTGTTGCGCTGCCTGCCGCAGCTGCGCGACCGTTTTCCCGGCGTGACGATCGTGCCCGAGGCCATGCCGACCACGGCCCAGGTCACCGCCTTGCGGGCGGGGACGATCGGGCTGGGCATCGGCTGGGCGACCGGTGACGTCACCGGCGTACGCGCGCGGGTGCTGTCCACGGAGAGGTTCGTGGCGCTCGTACCCGCGGCCCATGCGCTGGCCGGGCGCGCCGAGCTGAGCGCGTACGAACTGTCCACCACCGGCCTGCTCACCTGGCCGCATCAGATCAACAGCGGTCTGTGCGACCGCCTTCTGACCGCCTTCCACATCGGCGGAGCCGATCTGCGCATCATCAGAACCGCCGACAGCGTGCACGCCATCGCCGCTCATGTCGCCGCGGGAACCGGCATCGGCATCACCGTGGAATCCGCGCTCGACCACGAGCCGCCCGGTCTGCGCGTCATCCCCCTCACCGGCCCCTCGACGACCGTCGACCAGGTCGTCCTCACCCCCGCCGAGCCGTCGGAGGCGGCCACGGCGCTGCGCGACCTGCTGCTGAACGCCTCGGCGCTGCTCCCCTGATCCCCCCCCGGCCTCCCCGCCCCCCGGATCCCCCCGCTTACGGCACCAGCACCACCTTTCCCCGTACGCGCCCCGTCTCGCTCAGTTCATGGGCCTTGGCGGCTTCGCTCAGCGGCAGGACCTCCTGGATCTCCGGGCGCAGCCCGCCGTCGCGTACGAGGTCCGCGAGGCCGCTCAGGTCGGCCGGCGTCGGTTCGAGGTAGAACTCGACGAACCGCTTTCCCTCCCGCTCGGCCTGCGCCGTCACCGCCGTACGGTCGATTCCCACGCCCACCACGTCGATGAGGATGCCGCCGGGATTCATGGTGGCCAGCGACCTGGGCCCGTAGTCGTTGCTGACGGTGTCCACGACCACGTCGATGCCGTGCAGGACGGCGGCGAAGTCCGTCACCGTGTAGTCGACGACCTCGTCGGCGCCCAGGGACCGTACGAACGCGTGCTTCTCCGCGCGCGCCGTACCGATCACGTACGCGCCCCGCGCCTTGGCGATCTGTACGGCCAGGTGGCCGACGCCGCCCGCCGCGCCGTGCACCAGCACGCGCATACCTGCCTGCACCTGCGCGATGCTCACCAGGGCCTGCCACGCGGTCAGTCCGGCGATGGGCAGGGCCGCCGCCCGGACGTGGTCGATGACGTCCGGCTTCGCCGCAAGCGACGTCTGCGGTACGACGACGTAATCCGCGTGGCTTCCGCGGGGCGGTATCACCCACCCGAACACCTCGTCACCCGGGCCGAAGGCGTCGGCAGCGGCTCCCGTCGCCGCCACTTCCCCGCTGAACTCGTGCCCCAGCACGAACGGCGGTGCGCCGAACCACTGCACATGCCCGGAACGCACCTTCCAGTCCGCCGGGTTGACGCCTGTGGCGCGCACCCGCACCAGGACCTCGCCGGGCCCGGGGCTCGGGCGCTCGGCCTCCGGGACTTCCCGTACTTCCAGAACTTCAGGACCACCAAGAGAACGCTGACTGATCACTCGCATGGCTTGATCCTTGCGCCACCAGTATCCCTTGTACAGTAGGCACCTTTCCGAAAGGTAGGTACCCAATGGATACTGCCCCCCTGGACACTTCACCCGTGCCCTGGTCCGTGCCGCCCGGCGAGTGTCCCTCGCGGACCGTCGTCGAGGTCCTGGCCAACAAGTGGGTGCTGTACGTGCTGGGAGAGTTGGGCGCGCTGGGCGAAGGGGCGGCACCCCGGCGGTTCAACGAACTGCAGCGCTCCATTCCGGGCATCACGCAGAAGATGCTCACCCAGACCCTGCGCACACTGGAGCGCGACGGCCTCGTCGAGCGCACGGTCTATCCCACGGTCCCGCCGCGGGTCGAGTACGCGCCGACGCCGCTGGGGCGCGAGGCGGGCCGACTGGCCGCCGTCATCGGCCAGTGGGCGCGTTCGCACGTGCACCAGATCGTGGCCGCGCGCGAGACGTTCGACGAGAAGGCCGGCCGGGCGGTCGCTCCCCTGGCATGACCCGAGTGACCCGCCACGGACTGCCGCATCATGGACGCATGGACGCGGAACCCGGCGGCCACCTGCCGCTGCCCGAAGAGTTGTTGCTCCTCTCCTTCCAACCCTCCACCGGCCGCAGGCTGTGCCGTGCACGCTTCCTGCAGTACGGCGTGGCCGGTGCCGTGCTCGCCGAGCTGGCGCTCGGCGGGCACGTGACCGAGGAGCGCGGGCGCGTGGTCGTCACCGGCCCGCTGCCACCCGCCGACCCGCTGCTGGCCGCCGCCCTCGCCGACCTCGCGGCCGAGACCCGCGGCAAGGGGCCCGGCGCCAAAGGGCCGCGGACACGGGCCTGGGTGCGGCGTGCCGGACGGCGGCTGGAGGGGCCGTGGCTCGACCGGCTCGTCGAGCGCGGGGCACTGCGCCGGGAGTCGCGCCGCCTGCTGCGCCTGATCCCCTACCACTGCTTCCCCGCCGGGTCGGTCGACCTCGGCACGCCGGCGCGCATACGCCTCGACGAGGCGCGCCACGCCGACTTCCCCGACCCGCGCTCGCGCGCCCTGGGCGCGCTGCTCGCCGCGATCGACGTGCACAACCGGCTGTACCCGGGCTGGGACGCCCGCCGCACGCGCCGGGCGCTGCGGCGACTGACCCGGCAGGAGTGGCCGGCCGAGGCGGTGTACCGCAATGTGCGGCAGGACAAGTCGTCGGAGAGCTCCAGCGGTTCGGCAGCCGTCTGAACGTCAGCGGCCGCCGGTGGCCGGCAGGCGGCCGGACGAGTCCTGACCGCGCCTTACGAGTAGAGGTTGTCCTTGCTCAGCTCGTGGAAGTGGTCATGGCCGTGGCCGTGGCCGTGGCCGTGCTCGTGGTCGCTGTCCTCGCCCGGCACGTGCGTGTGGGTCACCGGCAGTGAGGAGTCCGCCGAGAGGTCCCAGGAGGACGCGGCGCGGCCGCGGGCCACCATTTCCGCGCCCAGGGCCGCCACCATGGCGCCGTTGTCGGTGCACAGCTTGGGGCGCGGGACGCGCAGCGTGATGCCGGCGTCCTCGCAGCGGCGTTCGGCCATGGCCCGCAGGCGGGTGTTGGCGGCGACGCCGCCGCCGATCATGAGGTGGTCGACGCCGTGGTCCTTGCAGGCGCGGACGGCCTTGCGGGTGAGGACGTCGACGACCGCCTCCTGGAAGGAGGCCGCCACGTCCGCCACGGGCACGTTCTCGCCGGCCGCGCGCTTGGCCTCGATCCAGCGGGCCACGGCGGTCTTCAGGCCGGAGAAGGAGAAGTCGTAGACCGGGTCGCGCGGGCCGGTCAGGCCGCGCGGGAAGCGGATCGCGTCGGGGTCGCCCTCGCGCGCGTACCGGTCGATGACCGGGCCGCCGGGGAAGCCGAGGTTCAGCACGCGTGCGATCTTGTCGAAGGCCTCGCCCGCCGCGTCGTCGATGGTGGAGCCGAGGGGACGGACGTCGGAGGTGATGTCCGGGGCGAGGAGGAGGGAGGAGTGGCCGCCGCTGACCAGCAGCGCCATGGTCGGCTCGGGCAGGGCGCCGTGTTCGAGCTGGTCGACGCAGATGTGGGAGGCGAGGTGGTTCACGCCGTACAGCGGCTTGCCGAGGGCGTACGCGTACGCCTTGGCGGCCGAGACGCCGACCAGCAGGGCGCCGGCGAGGCCGGGGCCGGCGGTGACGGCGATGCCGTCGAGGTCCTTGGCGGTGACGCCGGCCTCCGCCAGCGCGCGCTGGATGGTCGGCACCATGGCCTCCAGGTGCGCGCGACTGGCGACCTCGGGCACGACGCCGCCGAAGCGGGCGTGCTCGTCGACGCTGGAGGCGACGGCGTCGGCCAGCAGCGTGTGGCCGCGGACGATGCCGACACCGGTCTCGTCGCAGGAGGTTTCGATGCCGAGGACGAGGGGTTCGTCAGTCCTGCGAGCCATGGGTCATTCCTTGGACAGCGTTGATCGGATCGGACAGGCGCATGACGAGCGCGTCGACGTTGCCGGGCTGGTAGTAGCCGCGGCGCACGCCCACCGGCTCGAAGCCGAAGCGCTCGTAGAGGCGCTGGGCACGGGTGTTGTCCACGCGCACTTCGAGCAGCACCTCGCGGCAGTCGAAGGCGGTGGCCGTGGTGAGCAGTTCGCTCAGCAGGCGGGCGCCGAGGCCGGTGCTCCAGTGCTCCCGGTCCACGGCGATGGTCTGCACGTCGCCGGTGCGGTCGACGGCGGCGAGGCCGGCGTAGCCGACGATGCGGGCGGCGCCCGCGCCGTCGGTGGTCTCGGCCACGACGTAGCGGCGGTTGGCGTGGGCACCGCGCGCGTGGGCCAGCTCGGACCAGAACAGGCCCTTGGACCAGGCGTCGTCCGGGAAGAGCGCACGCTCCAGTTCCAGCACCGGGGCGATGTCCCACCAGCGCATGTCGCGGACGCGCACTGCGGTGCCGGTCACTGCGGCGTGACCACCTTGTAGTTGGCGGGCACCTGGGCGTCGGGGCGGCGCAGGTACAGCGGCCGGTCCGGCAGGAACTCGCCGCCCGTGCGGAGCTTCTCCGCCGCCAGCGCGGCCAGCGCCCCCGCGCTCTGGTGCTGCGGCAGCCCGTCGCGCACGTCGCCGAAGGCGTCCGCGTACAGCACGGCGCCCGCGCCGATCGCCGGCAGGGCCGTCACGTCGGCGGGCAGCTCGGCGGGACGGTCCACGGCGGGCTCGGTGAGGCGCGTACGGGCGTCGGCGTAGCGCGCCCAGTACACCTCCTTGCGGCGGGCGTCCGTCGCCACGACGAACCCGCCCTCCATCCCGGCCTGCCCCGCCGCGTACGCGATGCCGTCCAGCGTGCACAGACCGTGGACGGGCACGGACAGCGCGGCCGCGAACGTCGCGGCGGTCACGATGCCCACCCGCAGACCGGTGTACGGGCCCGGGCCGACGCCCACGACGATGCCGGTCACGGCGTCCAGCGCGGTGCCCGCCTCGCCGAGCACCCGGTGTACGGCGGGCAGCAGCAGCTCCCCGTGCCGGCGGGCGTCGATCTGGGTCGACTCGGCGACGACGGTCTCCCCGTCGTGCAGGGCGACCGTGACGGCGGGGGTGGCGGTATCAAGAGCGAGCAACAGCACGTGACAAGCGTACGGCGCGCCGTGGGAGCTGTGTGGCGCGGGCGGCGGGATGACGGCGCGGCAGGCGTGCGGCACCTGGTGCTACGGTCAGCCGCATAGCCGTACGACGCATCGGGTAAGTCGGTAAGGAGTGTGCGCAGCGTGGCACGCAGCAGCTCGGGGGTCATCGTGGCCGCGCTCACCGCGGCGGCCCTCGCCGGGGTCGGCTTCCTGGCGTACCAGGCGGAGGCCGCGCCCGACCGCCCCGCCGCCGCCCACGCAGCGGGCCAGGGCTCCGGCAAGGGCGCCAAGGGCGACGGCTCCGGAGCCGATGCGGGCAAGGGCAAGGACGCGGCCGGCCAGGGGCAGGCCGCGGCGCCCGACGCGGTGCCGGAGGGCTCCGGGACGGGGCTGCGCGTCGTCTACGCGCTCGCGCAGAAGCGCGTGTGGCTGGTGGGCCAGGACGGCAAGGCCACCCGCACCTTCGAGGTGGCGCCGAGCACGGTCAGCCCGCCGCCCGGCACCTACGCGGTCACCTCGCGCACGCCGACCGTCACCGGCTCCGACGGCACGCCCGTCGAGCACGTGGTGATCTTCCACAAGGACCCGGCCGGGATCGTCTTCGGCTTCAGCGCGGCCGTGGACGGCTCCTCGCCGAACCCGGCGTCGGGGAAGAAGACCGGCGCGATCCGCGAGAAGCCGGCCGACGGGCGGTCGATGTGGGAATTCGCGGTGACGAACACGAAGGTCGTCGTCATTCCGTGACCCGGCGGTCGTGTGACCCGGTGATCCTGTGACCCGGCGGACCCCATGATCCTTTGATCCCGTGACCCTGCGCCCGTGACCTTGTGGCGTCGCCCGTTCGGGCTACGCGGCGTCGCGCTGCTCCTGCGGCGCGTCGGTCGGGGTCTGGGCCGGTTCCGGCGCGCGCGGTGGCGTGGAGACCGCGTCCGCGGCGGCGCAGGAGGCCAGGAGGTCGTGCATCGACGGGGTCCGTTCCGGATCGCGCGGCACGGCGGCAGCGGCGGGGGCAGCGGGCTCGTGGGCCGTCATGGTGCCTCCTGGGGAGCAGAGCGCGGGCACGCAGGCGTAAGTTAGGTAGACCTAACCAAGCCTCCGAACTCCATGTGACCACGCGCGGCACCACGCGCGCAACATTTTGCCGACGGCCTGTCGGAACCCGGTCTCAGGCCAGGGTGGCGAAGTCGGCGTCCGCCCAGCGCGCGCCGATGCCCGTGACCGTGACCGTACGCACGTCGTCGGCCTCGTCGCCCGCGTCCGGGGCGGGGGCGTCCGCGCCCACCGCACGCTCGATCACCACGCGCAGCCGGTCCTCCGAGAGGTCCTCCACCTTGCCGTCGCCCCACTCGACGACCACGACGGACTCGGGGAGGGAGACATCGAGGTCCAGGTCCTCCATCTCGTCCAGGCCGCCGGAGAGGCGGTAGGCGTCGACGTGCACCAGCGCCGGACCGCCCACCAGGGACGGGTGGACGCGGGCGATGACGAACGTGGGCGACGTCACGGCGCCCCGCACGCCGAGGCCCTCGCCGAGACCGCGCGTCAGCGTCGTCTTCCCGGCACCGAGCTCGCCGGAGAGCAGGACGAGGTCACCGGGGCGCAGACACGCGGCGAGGCGGCGGCCCAGGTCGCGCATGGCGTCCGCGGACTTGATCGTCAGCTGGGTGGGTGCGGCGGTGTTCATACCCGCCGATGGTACGGGGTGAGCCACCGCCTGTGGCCTGCGGCGGGTCTCTCCCCCACCCCGCCCCTTCCCGGAACCGGGGCTCCGCCCCGGACCCCGCAGCAGGCTCCGCCCGGTGGCCTCGAACTCCCCCGGCGAACTCCCCCGGTCACCGCCGGGACGTGGCCCCGGCCGGGCCGGAGCACCCGCCGCGCCGGCGGCCCGTCAGCAACCCCTCAGCGACCCGTGCGCCGCGCCGCAGGGCGGCTCGCCGCCGTCGCCGCCGTCGCCGACTGCAGCAGCGCCGCCAAGTGCCTCTGCACGAGCTCGGGCCGTTCCAGCATCACCAGGTGTCCCGCCCCGGGGACGACGACCAGCTCCGCCGCGTCCGGCAGCGCCTCCGCGATCGTCTCGCTGTGCGAGGCCGGCGTGATCAGGTCCTTCTCGCCCGCCAGCACCAGCACCGGGACGTCCTCGAACGCCGCCAGCGCCGCCAGCTTGTCGTGTTCGCCGAAGGCCGGGTAGAAGGCGGCGACCACGTCGACGGGCGTGGCCTCGATGAGGCGCTCGGAGAAGCGGGCGACCGCCGGGTCGACGTCCTTGGGGGAGCCGAAGGAGTAGCGGCGGATGATGCCGGCGAGCAGGTCGGCCGTGGCCCGGCGGCCCTTCTCGACGAGTTCCGTCTGCACGGACATCAGCTTGAACGCCCCCGGCAGGACCGTGCGCCGCAGGACGTTCATGCCGGCCGCCGGCAGCCCGTAGGTGACGTCGGAGAGCCGGCCCGAGGACGTGCCGACGAAGGCCGCGCCGACGACGCGCTCCGCGATCAGGTCCGGGTACTGGGCGGCCAGCGCCATCGTCGTCATGCCGCCCATGGAGTGGCCGACGAGGACCAGCGGCCCGTCGGGGGCCGCGGCGTCGATCACGGCCTTCAGGTCGCGGCCGAGCAGGTCGATGCTGACGGGGGTGGCGGCCGGGGCGCGCCCGGAGCGGCCGTGGCTGCGCTGGTCCCAGAAGACGGCGCGCACGCCGGCCTCGCGCAGGGCGGCGCGCTGGAAGTGCCAGGAGTCCTGGCCGAGGCAGTAGCCGTGGCTGAAGACGACGGTCAGCGGCGGCGCGGCCGGCCGGCGGCCGAGGAGCCCGGCGATGCCGCCGCGCGCCGGGGTGTCCGCGGCCGGTTCGTCGACCTCGTAGTACAGCGGGGTGCCGTCCTCGGCCACCGCCGTGCCGGGGCGGCCGCGCAGGGTGCCGTACGGGCCGGTGGAGTCGAGGGCGAGGCGGGCCTTGCGGCGTATGCCGCGGCCGACGGTCAGGCGTTCGACGGCCACGCCGACCGCGGCTCCCGCGGCCAGCACCCCGACCGCCGTGCCCGCCGCACCGGCACCGCGTCGCCACGCGGCGGCGCCGATGCCGGCGACGCCGGCCTTCATCGCCCCGGTCGTGCTGCCGTCGCCGCCCTCGCTCATGTCAGGCCCCCGTGTCGTCCGCGGTGTCCGCACCCGTGTCCGGATCCGTCTCCCCGAGATAGACGCGGGGTACGCGTGCGGAGATGCGGGTGACGACTTCATAGGCGATGGTTCCGGTCGCCCGGGCCCAGTCCTCGGCGGTCGGTTCTCCCCGGTCACCGGGGCCGAAAAGCACCGCTTCGTCCCCTGGTGCGGCGCTGTCGCCGCCCAGATCGACGACGAACTGGTCCATGGCGACGCGCCCCGCGACCGTGCGCCACTTGCCTCCCACCAGCACCGGACCGGTGCCGGAGGCCGCGCGCGGGATGCCGTCCGCATATCCGACCGGAACCAGCGCCAGCGTCGTCTCGCCCGGCGTGGTGTACGTCAGCCCGTACGACACCCCGTGCCCGCCCGGCACCCGCTTGACCGAGGCGAGGGACGCCGACAGCGTCATGATCGGCCGCAGGCCCAGCTCCTCGGGGCTGCCCACCTCCGGGCTCGGCGAGATCCCGTACATGGCCACGCCGGTACGGACGAGGTCGAAGTGCGCCTCGGGGAGCGTGAGGGTGGCCGGCGAGTTCGCGATGTGCCGCACCTCCGGGTCCAGGCCCTGGGCGCGCGCATAGGCGACCGCGTCCGTGAAGACGCGCAGCTGCGCCTCGATCGAGGGGTGACCCGGCTCGTCGGCGCACGCGAAGTGCGACCAGATGCCGGTGACCTTCACCAGGCCCGCGTCCTCGGCGGCACGCGCCGCCGCGACCAGGGCCTCCCAGTCGCCGGGCTGGCAGCCGTTGCGCCCCAGACCGGTGTCGATCTTGAGCTGGACGCGGGCGGTCAGCCCGGTGCCGGCGATCGCCGCCGTCAGCTCCTCCAGCGCCCACAGGCCGCTGACCGAGACGTCGATGTCCGCCTCCACGGCCTCGCGCCACGGATCGCCGGGCGTCCACAGCCAGCACATCAGCCGGCCGGTGTCGCCCGCGGCGCGCAGCGCCAGCGCCTCGTGCGGCGTGGCCGTACCCACCCACCGGGCACCGGCCTGCCGGGCCGCGCGCGCACACGGCACGGCGCCGTGCCCGTACGCATTCGCCTTCACGACGGCCATCAGCTGCGCGCGGGGGGCGCGGGCACGCAGGGCACGGACGTTCGCCCGCAGGGCGGCCAGGTCGACCACTGCCCGGGCACGCATCGGAGCCTTCGGTGTCTCACTCATCGCAGCCAGTCTCTCAGGCTGCTTCCGCTTGGTCCCACCCCTGGGTGGTGTCGCCGACGGGGCGCAGGGGGAGGCTGTGCCCCATGAGGACTGGCTACAGCGTCGAGACCGTACGGGCCGCCGAGCGCGCACTCATGGCCGAACTGCCCGAGGGCGCCCTGATGCAACGCGCCGCCGCCGGGCTCGCCGCGGCCTGCGCGGACCTCCTCGGCCGGGTGTACGGCGCACGCGTCGCGCTCCTCGTCGGCAGCGGCGACAACGGCGGCGACGCGCTGTACGCCGGGGCCCGGCTGGCCCGGCGCGGCGCGGGCGTCACCGCCGTACTCCTGGCCCCCGACCGGGCCCACCCCGGCGGCCTGCACGCCCTGCGCACGGCGGGCGGGCGCATCGTCACGGGCACGGACGGGGGCGTACGGGCCGTCGGGCGCGCCGACCTCGTCGTCGACGGCATCGTCGGCATCGGCGGCAAGGGCGGCCTGCGGCCGGACGCCGAGGAACTCGTGCGCGCCGCCGAGGGCGCCCTCGTCGTCGCCGTCGACCTGCCCAGCGGCGTCGACGCCGACACCGGCGAGGTACGGGGCGCGGCGGTACGGGCGGACGCGACCGTCACCTTCGGCGCGTACAAACCCGGGCTGCTGGTCGACCCCGCCCGCGAACACGCCGGGGCCCTGCGGCTCGTCGACATCGGCCTGCGGCCGTGGCTGCCCGCCGACCCCGACATCGAAGCGCTCCAGCACGCGGACGTGGCCCACCTGCTGCCGCGGCCCGCGGCGGAAAGCGACAAATACCGGCGCGGCGTCGTCGGCATCGTGGCCGGCTCCGCCCGCTACCCGGGCGCCGCCGTCCTCGCCGTCGCCGGCGCCCTCGCCGGCGGCGCCGGCGCCGTGCGCTACGCCGGGCCCGCGGCCGACGCGGTCATCGCCCGCTTCCCCGAGACGCTCGTGACCACCGGCCCGCCCTCCAAGGCCGGACGCGTCCAGTCCTGGGTCGTCGGCCCCGGCCTCGGCGACGGCGCGGAAGCCGAGCGGGCACTCGCGGACGTCCTGGCCTCCGACGTCCCCGCCCTCGTCGACGCGGACGGCCTCCGCCTCCTCGACCCCGCGGCGGTCCGCTCCCGCACGGCCGAAACCGTCCTGACCCCGCACGCCGGCGAGGCGGCGGCCCTGCTCGGCCTCACCCGCGAAGAAGTCGAATCGGCCCGCGTCGAGGCGGCAGGCGCCCTGGCCGACCGCTTCGGCGTGACGGCCCTGCTCAAGGGCTCGACAACACTGATCACCACCCCGGGCGCGCCCCTGCGGGTCAACCCGACGGGCACCCCCTGGCTGGCGACGGCGGGCAGCGGCGACGTCCTGTCGGGCCTGACGGGCTCCCTCCTGGCCGCGGGCCTGCGCGGCCACGACGCGGCGTCGGTGGCCGCCTACCTCCACGGCCTGGCGGCCCGCCGCCTGGGAGCGGCACCGATCACGTCGGTGGCGGTGGCGGAGCGGCTGCGGGAGGTGTGGCGGGACGTGGCGCAGGAGTGACGGTGGTGGGCGGACGGTGGGTTCGTCCCCGGTCCCGCCCTTTCACCGTTTCCGAGGGGGCCTCCGCCCCCTCGCACCCCCGGGACGGCGCCGCTCAGGCCGTGGACGTGGGTTTCGGGCTCTCCCGGAGGGAGACCGACGAGCCCTCCGGAAGGGCGTCGGTGCCGACGACGGGGCCGGAGTGGACGACCGTCACGTCGAGAGGGCGCCCCAGGTCGCCCAGAGGCGTCAGGTCGACCGACTCCGTGCTGTCCCACCGCATGGCGATGCCCAACCGCTCCAGGCCCGGATACGCACCGGGCAGGTGGACCAGCCCCTCGACGTGCTGGGGATGCCCCAGCTGCAGGTGCTTCACCGTCGGCAACGGCTCCACTTCCTGCAGCCGACGCAAGTCCTCCCTGTTGGCCTGCAGCTTCCTCAGGCAGGGCAGCGTGCCGAGGCCGAGTTCCTCCCTGGCCACGCCGTGGTCGTAGTAGGTGACCTCTTCGAGAGACGGATGGTGGTGCACAGCCGACAGGTCCACCCCGTAGGTCCGGCCGGCACTCACGACGAGAGTCCGCAGTCCCGGTGGCGGGACGAGCGCCTGTGGCCGCCCCTGCCGGAACCGGGTGGGGTACATGTACAGGCCCAGGTAGTGGAGCCTGTGCATGCCGGCCACGGCCTCCAGGTCGTCGGGCGGCACTTCGAGAGCGAAGTGGAGCTCTTCCAGCGATTCGCTGTTCAGCTCGGCCAGGTCGGCCAGGTGGGAGACCGTGCTGCTCGTGTAGACGTTGAGCACCTGGAGCGGCGGCCGCGCCGTCAAGACACGTAAATCGAATGTCTCCCGCATGTCCGCCAGGCTCAGGTGCCGCAGCGCCGGCGTGAACAGCAGGTCCAGCTGCTCGTCCGACGGGTGTCCCCGGAACTCCACCCGCGGCCTTCCGCCCATGCGCCGCAGCGCCTGGAGGTGCGCGGTCGTCTTGGCGGTGAAGCGGAGTTCGGAACCGGCCTCGTCCATGTAGGGGATCCGGCTGACCACCGCGTCCGCGTAGTGCTCCGCGTCGAAGCGGTCCCACGACCACACCAGCTGCGCCCGTACCTGCCGGTACGGGTGCCCCGCATACCGCGCCAGCAGCGGAATAGCCCGGTCGTCGCCAATCGTCGTCGCCGTCACGACCACCGCGTGGGCCACCTCGTCCGGCAGGCCCTCCGGGCCCGGGAGGAGGTCCAGGACGACGTCGCCCGCCTCCGCCAGGGCCTTCGCCGATTCGACGTCCCGGGGCGGGACGAGTTCCGCCGCCGCGCGCTCGACCTTCGTACGGACCGCCGGGTCGACCTCCGTCGCGTGTTCCAGGCAGGCCGCCGCGAGCAGGTGCAGCCGGTGGCGGTTCGTGTCCTCCTTTTCGCCGCGTTCCAGCAGCATCCCCAGCAGTTCCGCCCGCGCCCGCGGGGGCGCGTGGCCGACTGCCATGCGCAGGACGTCCTCCCATTGCGCGTCGTGCGCGTTGTTGACGAGGAGGTCGAAGTCCCAGTCCTCGACGGCCGCCTGGGCGCCCAGGTAGTCCTGGAAGGTGCGGTGGACGAAGTCGAGGGTCTCGGCCGTGGGGCGGCGCAGGAGGCCGCTGCGGACGACGAGGTGGCGCAGGATGTCCTCGGCGGTGCCGAGGGCGGCGACGGCCGGCATGGCGGGGAGGGCGCGGTCGAGGATTTCGACGGCCTTGTGCCATTCGATCTCGGAGCGGCCGTTGCGGATGAGCCAGTAGGCGATCTTCTGCAGGAGCGCGGTCTGGGCCTGTTCGAGGGCGGGGCCTTCGAGGCCGGCGACGATGTCGCGTTCGCGGTCGCGGCGGATGAGGAGCAGGTCGAGGGCGGCGCGGTAGAGCTCCATGCGGCCGTGGGGGAGGTAGCCGCGGCGGGCGCGGTTGAGGGCGCAGATCAGGGCGCACATGAGGGGGTTGGTGGCGAGCCGGCCAAGGTCGCGGGTGGCGACGACGGCGGCGGAGAGGGTGTCGCGGAAGGCGCGCAGGTGTGCGTCGTGCTGCGCGCCCGCGGCGTCGTGCCAGCGGTCGATGAAGGCGAGGACGTCGCCGCGGCTCATGGGCAGGAGTTCGAGTTCGGTGAAGCCGGAGTCGGTGAGCCAGCCTTCGCGGACGGCGGAGGGGCGGGTGGTGATGACGTAGCGGGCGTCGGGGTAGGCGGCGAGGAGGTCCTTGAGCCAGGTCAGGGTGCGGCGGCGGTCGGCTTCGGGGACTTCGTCGACGCCGTCGACGAGCAGCAGGGCGGTGCCTTCGGTGAGGCGGCGTGTGACCCAGCCGCGGGCGGCGGGCAGTCCGGCGAGGGGTCCGGCCGCGGCGGCGAGGAACTCCTCGGGTTGCGGCAGTGCCCCGCGCCGGATGAGGGTGCGCAGCGGCAGGGTGAGGGGGATGCATCCGCTGAGGTGGCCGAGGGCGGGCGGGAGGTCGCCGCGTGCGGTGACGGTGGCGAGCCATTGCAGGAGGGTGGTCTTGCCGGAGCCGGCGACGCCGCGCAGCAGGACGCGGTTGCGGCCGGCGAGTGCTTCTTCGGCGCGTTTGGGCGAGGGCAGGGCGTAGGCGGCGGCGCGGTCGGTGCCGCCCGGGGCGACGTCGGTGCCGGTGAGTTCGAGGCTGAGGTAGGCGGTGTCCAGGGGCCAGGTCTCGCCGTCGCCGTCGGTGAGGGTGAGGCCGATGATGGTGAGTTCGCCGGACTTGCCGATGACGTACTCGCGTAACCGCCGTTCGAATTGCTCGACTTCGAGTTGCTGCTTGGAGGCGAGGGAGCGCGATTGCGGCCGGTCGCCGGCGAGGACGCATTCCTGCAGGAAGCGGAAGTCCTGCCACAGGGTTTCGGCGGGGGTGACGGTCAGGCGGCCGTGGGCCCATCCGCCGGGGTCGGCGTGGACGACGCCGGCGAGGAGGCCGTCCACGAAGACGGCGGCCCCGGACATGCCCGCCCAGGGCGAGGTGCCGTCGCCGGGGGCGGCCGGTGCGCCGTGCGCGCAGTCGAGGACGTACCGGCCGCCGAGGAGGTTGCTGCCGGGTTTGAGGGTGCCGACGAGCTGTTCGCTGTCGAGTTCGCCGGCCCGGTCGCGCTGGACGTGGGGGTAGCCGATGGCGTGTGCGCCCGGCCAGGCCCGCAGGTCGTACGCGCGTCCCCACACCAACGGCTCGAAGTGTTCGGCGACTTCCTCGTCCACCAGGTCGCGGTCGGCGACGAGCAGGGCGACGTCGCAGCGGCGGTTGTCGTCGCGTGCCCAGACCACGCGGCAGCGCGCCTTGCCGGTGCCGCCGGGGACGATCACCGCCGGTTCGGTGCAGCCGGCGACGACGTGGGCCGCGGTGAGCACGAGTCTCGGTGTCAGCAGATACCCACTGCCTTGGCTGCTGCCGAGCACCGCCGCGATGCGTTCCCTTGCCGGGTGCACTCCCCCGCCCCCTTCGCCTGTGCCGTACCGCCGGGCTTGAGGTGACGATACGGCAGCGGGGCGAGGGGGGAAGGGGCAACGGCTCAGGCCGTGCGGGACGCCCGTACGGCCGCGGTCAGCCAGTCGACGGCCGGGCCCATGTCCGGGGCGGGCCAGCCGTTGATGACGGAGATCAGGCGCCAGTAGTGCTCGTAGCGGGAGTCCCGGGCGACGTCGAGGCGCTGCAGCAGCCAGGCGCGGAACTCCGGCCCGTCGCTGCGGCCGCTGAGCTCAGCGCACTGGCGCACGAGCTCGTCGGCGACCGGGCGGGCCGCGTCCGACTCCGGTGCGATGCCGGCGGCGCGGGCATCGGCGGTCCGCTGCCGGATCAGCTCGGCGAGCCGCTCGGCCTCGGCGGGTGCGGGCCGCTCGACGTCCTTGAGGGCCTCGATCTGGTCGATGGCGGCCTTGCGCATGCCGGCGCGGAAGTCGTCGTCCTGGACGAGTTCGGCCAGTTCGACCCAGGCGTCGAGCTGGGCCTGCGTGGGGTCGTCCGGCAGGTCGGGCATGGCGCCGCGCAGCGTGGCGAGGAAGCCGGGGTCGACGTCGAGGCCCTGGAAGGCGCTGTCGATGAAGGTGGTGACCAGGTGGCGGCGTTCCCGGTCGGACAGGGTGGCGAGCTTGTGCATGAGTTCCATCTCCTCCGGTGTGGACCCGCGTCCGGCCACCGCGCGCAGGACGGCCCGGTGCAGCCGCAGCGTGCGGATCTGCGTCTCCAGGGCCTCGGCGTGCACCGCGGCGACCTCGGCGACGGTGATCTCGCGCTCCAGCACGCGCCGGATGGTGGCGAGGCCGACGCCGAGGTCGCGCAGTGTCCGCACGAGGCCGAGGCGGGCCAGGGCGTCCTGCCCGTAGCGGCGGTAGCCGGCGGGCGTACGGTCGGCCGGCGGCACCACGCCCGCATCGGACCAGAACCGGATGGTCTTGACCGTCAGGCCGGTCATCCGGGCCAGTTCGCCGATGGAGTACCGGGGGTCCCGGGGGGTGTCGTCGTCCATGTCCGCCACCTTGGGGTCTCCCGTCGCTGGAGGGTCAAGCCGCAGCGGCGAGGGTGCGGCGGGCCGGTTGGGCCGTTGGGCTGAATATGGCACCCGGGCGTTCGGCCGCCTGTGGGTTGCCGGGACCGCGGGTGGCAACCCACAGGACCATACGTCCGGGACCAGCAGGCCGACCGGGCAGGGAGCGGTGTGGTGAAGAGAGTCGTGCAGGTGGTGACGTTCGCCGGGACCTGTGGCCTGGCGCTGTTCGGCACCACGGACGCACAGGCGCAGACCGCTCCGGGCGGATCCCTGCTGGCCGCCGTGGTGGGCGCGGACCTCGGCACCGTGACGGGCATGGTGTCCGGGGTGGTCTGCGACAACCGTCTGGCCGATTTCCATTACAAGTCGCCGGTGTCCAGGTCGCCGCACCCTTGCATCAACGGTCCCGTCGACAGCGGAAACAGCAGCAACAGCAACAACTTCCTCAACCACGGCAACCCGGTGGACAGCGGCAACATCGAGACCGCGGCGGGCTCCACCAACAGCCTCAACAGCGCCCACGGCTCGGAGTCCAACAGCGAGAACGACATCGCGAGGCTGCGCTAGCCGTGCCCGGTGGACTTATGTGGCGGGATGGTGCGTCGGCTGCGGGCCGTCGGTGGCCGATCGCGCAGTTCCCCGCGCCCCTTACGGGGCACTGCACCAGTCACGGCGCCCCATAGGGGCGCGGGGCAGTGCCCGATATGCGGCTGCCGCCGCGTGGGCGCGACAAGCCACGACGCGCCCGCAGACGGGGCGCCGTGCCGCGCCCAAGCGGCGGCGGCCGCAGGCCGTCACAGGTACAGGTCCGCGGCCTTTCCCAGGTTCTGCTGGTCGTTGGAGCTGCCCGCGGCCGCCCCCGTACCGGTGGAACCGGAGTTCACGGAACCGGCGTTGTTCGTGGGGCTTCCGCTGCTGCTGGGGTTCCCGTTGATCCGGACGTTCTGCGCGTTACTGGAGTTGCCACTGTTGACAGGGCCGTTGACGCACGTCCGGGCCCGCCCCTCGCAGACGAATCCGGCGTGGAAACCGATGAACGTGTCACCGTCGGCACCCAGCGGCCCGCCGCCGCCCCGGGCCGCGGCGGGCGTCGCCCCGGCCCCGAGTCCGGCCCCGGCCAGCAGCAGGCCGAGAACCGCCGTGCCTGCCGTCTTCATGCGACTGGTTGTCTTCACTGTGCGGTCCTGTCCCTCGCGGTCGGCACATGCTGCAGACCTCCCTACCGGGAGCGCCCGTACCGGCCAAGCCCGCAGGACGCCCGGCCTGCCACGTTCACCCTCTCCGACCACGGTATTCACCGTGACGGCCCTTCCCCGCGCGCGGCCCGGCCCCTGCCGCCCCACCGAAAGCCCCGCCGAAATCCCGTCGCCGGGCGGCGGAAGGCGCGCCTACGGTGACCCCGTGACGACTCGGGTGATCGTGATCAACGGTGGTTCCAGCTCCGGCAAGTCCGGCATCGTCCGCTGCCTGCAGGCCCTGCTGCCCGAACCGTGGCTGGCCTTCGGCATCGACGCGCTGATCGAGGCCATGCCGGCGTCCCTGCAGGAGGTGGACGGCGGGCTCGGCCTCGGCCCCGACGGCGAGGTCACCGTCGGGCCGCGCTTCCGTGCGCTGGAGTCGGCCTGGCTCGCGGGCGTGGCCGCAACGGCCCGCGCGGGCGCGCACGTCGTCCTCGACGAGGTCTTCCTGGACGGCGCGGCGTCGCAGCGGCGCCTGCAGGACGCCCTCGCGGGGCTGGAGGTCCTGTGGGTCGGCGTCCGCTGCGACGCCGCCGTGGCGGCGGGCCGCGAGATCGCCCGCGGCGACCGGGTGCGGGGGATGGCCGCCCGCCAGGCGGAGAGCGTCCATGTCGGCGTCACGTACGACGTGGAGGTCGACAGCACCTCCGCCGAGTCGATGGAGTGCGCCCGCCGCATTGCCGCAGCCGTGAAGCGGTAGCTCCGCAGCGGGCGCACCCCCTGCCCCTACCCCTCCGCGATCACCACCGCCGAGGCCACGCCCGCGTCGTGGCTGAGGGAGAGGTGCCAGGAGCGGATGCCGAGGGCCTCGGCGGCGGCCGCCACCGTGCCCGTGACGACGAGGCCGGGGCGGCCGCGGTCGTCGGTGGTGACCTCCGCGTCCGTCCACAGCAGCCCGGGCGGCGCGCCCAGCGCCTTGGCCAGGGCTTCCTTGGCGGCGAAGCGGGCCGCGAGGGAGGCGATGCCGCGCCGTTCGCCGCTCGGCAGGTACCGCTCGCGTTCGACGAAGAGGCGGTCGGCCATGCCGGGCGTGCGCTGCAGGGCCGCGTCGAAGCGCTCGATCTCGGCGACGTCGATGCCGACTCCGACGATCATTCGACCGTCACCGACTTGGCGAGGTTGCGCGGCTGGTCGACCTCGTTGCCGCGGGCCGTGGCCAGTTCGCAGGCGAAGACCTGCAGGGGCACGGTGGCGACGAGGGGCTGCAGGAGCACGGGCGTGGGCGGGATCTCGACGAGGTGGTCGGCGTAGGGGCGTACGGCCTCGTCGCCGCGCTCGGCGATGACGATGGTGCGGGCGCCGCGGGCGCGGATCTCCTGGATGTTGGAGACGATCTTGTCGTGCAGGACGGAGCGTCCGCGCGGCGAGGGGACGATCACGACGACCGGCACGTCCTTCTCGATGAGCGCGATCGGGCCGTGCTTGAGCTCGCCCGCAGCGAAGCCCTCGGCGTGCATGTACGCCAGCTCCTTGAGCTTGAGCGCGCCTTCCAGGGCGACCGGGTGGCCGACGTGCCGGCCGAGGAAGAGGACGGTGTTCTTGTCGGCCAGCGAGCGGGCGAGCTCGCGCACCGGCTCCATGGTCTCCAGGACCTCCTCCACCTCCTGCGCGATCTCGGACAGCTCGCGGATGACGGAGCGGATCTCGTCGCCCCACTTGGTGCCGCGCACCTGTCCCAGGTAGAGCGCCACGAGGTAGCAGGCGACGAGCTGGGTGAGGAACGCCTTGGTGGAGGCGACGGCGACCTCCGGCCCGGCGTGGGTGTACAGGACGGCGTCCGACTCGCGCGGGATCGTCGAGCCGTTGGTGTTGCAGATGGCCAGCACCTTGGCGCCCTGTTCGCGGGCGTGCCGCAGGGCCATCAGGGTGTCCATGGTCTCGCCGGACTGGCTGATGGCGACGACGAGGGTGCGCTGGTCGAGGATCGGGTCGCGGTAGCGGAACTCGCTGGCGAGCTCGGTCTCGCAGGGGATGCGGGTCCAGTGCTCGATGGCGTACTTGGCGATCAGCCCCGCGTGGTAGGCGGTGCCGCAGGCGACGATGACGACCTTGTCGACCTCGCGCAGCACGGAGTCGGGGATGCGGACCTCGTCGAGGGTGAGCGAGCCCGCCGCGTCGATGCGGCCGAGGAGGGTGTCGGCGACGGCACGCGGCTGCTCGGCGATCTCCTTGAGCATGAAGTAGTCGTAGCCGCCCTTCTCGGCGGCGGAGGCGTCCCAGTCGACGTGGTAGGCGCGCACGGCGTCGTCGGCCGGGTTGCCGTGGAAGTCGGTGATGCTCACCCCGTCGCGGCGCAGCTCGACGACCTGGTCCTGGCCGAGTTCGATGGCGTCGCGGGTGTGGGCGATGAAGGCGGAGACGTCGGAGGCGAGGAAGTTCTCCCCGTCGCCGACGCCGACGACGAGGGGGGAGTTGCGCCGGGCGCCGACGACGACCTCGGGGTCGTCGGCGTGCACGGCGACGAGGGTGAAGGCGCCTTCGAGGCGGCGGCAGACCTGGCGCATGGCCTCGGCGAGGTCGCCGCAGGAGGAGAACGCCTCGGAGACCAGGTGGGAGACGACCTCGGTGTCGGTCTCGGACTGCAGGCGGTGGCCGCGGTCGGTGAGCTCGGCGCGCAGGTCGGCGAAGTTCTCGATGATGCCGTTGTGGACGACGGCGACGCGACCGGGGTTGTCGAGGTGGGGGTGGGCGTTGGCGTCGGTGGGTCCGCCGTGGGTGGCCCAGCGGGTGTGGCCGATGCCGGTGGAGCCGGAGGGCAGGGGCCGGTCGGCCAGTTCCTTCTCCAGGTTGGCGAGCTTGCCGGCCTTCTTCGCGGCGGCGAGCCCGCCGTCGGCCAGGACCGCCACGCCGGCCGAGTCGTAGCCGCGGTACTCCAGCCGCCGCAGCCCTGCCAATACGACGTCGAGGGCGCACTGCCCTCCCACATAACCAACGATTCCGCACATGGACTGCAGCGTACGACCCCGGGGTCAACGCCCGCGGTCGATCCGGTCGATGGCGTCCTGCACCATCTCCAGGTACTCCACCTCCTCGCAGCGCGGTTTGCTGCCGAGAACGTAGCGGTCGAGGCAGTCGGAGAGGTCCTGGCCGATGTCCTCGTCCGGCAGTTCGGCGGCGAGGTCGCCGCGCACGCGGTCGGCGAAGGCGGCGCGGGCGGCCGGCGCCCCGGAGCGCCTGCGGCGGGCGGGCAGGAGCCGGAGCGCGCCGCTGCAGGCGCGGCGGACGCGGCGGGCGGCGAGGCGGAGGACGAACAACGCGACCCCTGGTGCGACAGGTGGGGCAGAGGCGGGCGGACGCTATTCCTGACTTGCGGGTAAGTACAGGGCCCGGCCGGAACTTCACTCACGGGCGTCACTTGCTTCCTTAACGTCACGGCGGAAACGGCCACCCGGGCGTGAACCCCGCCCCGCGGACGCGCACAATGGGCCCGTGCCCACCACCACCGAGCAGCCGCAGCAACGACGCCGCGGCGGCGACTCCCCCGCGCAGCAGTCCTCGCCCTTCGTGGACCTGACCAGGGCGCAATGGAGTGCGCTGCGCGAGAACACGCCGCTGCCGCTGACCGCGGCGGAGGTCGAGCGGCTGCGCGGGCTCGGCGACGTAATCGACCTGGACGAGGTCCGCGACATCTACCTGCCGCTGTCGCGGCTGCTGAACCTGTACGTGGGGGCCACGGGCAGCCTGCGCGGCGCCCTGAACACGTTCCTGGGCGAGAAGGGCGCGCAGCGCGGCACGCCGTTCGTCATAGGCGTGGCCGGCAGCGTGGCGGTGGGCAAGTCGACCACGGCCCGGCTGCTGCGGGAGCTGCTGGCCCGCTGGCCCGAGCACCCCCGCGTGGAGCTCGTCACCACGGACGGCTTCCTGCTGCCGAACGCCGAGCTGCACCGGCGCGGGCTGATGTCGCGGAAAGGTTTCCCCGAGTCGTACGACCGCCGCGCCCTGACCCGCTTCGTCGCGGATGTGAAGGCCGGCAAGGACGAGGTGAGCGCGCCGGTCTACTCCCACCTCACGTACGACATCGTCCCCGGCGAGCGGCTGACCGTGCACCGGCCCGACATCCTGATCGTCGAGGGCCTGAACGTGCTGCAGCCCGCCCAGCCCGGCAAGGACGGCCGCACGCGGGTGAGCCTGGGCGACTACTTCGACTTCAGCGTGTACGTCGACGCGCGGGCCGAGGACATCGAGCGGTGGTACTACGAGCGGTTCAAGAAGCTGCGGGCGACGGCCTTCCAGGACCCGAACTCCTACTTCCGCCGGTACACGCAGGTGTCGGAGGAGGAGGCGCTGGACTACGCGCGCCGCAACTGGCGCACCATCAACAAGCCGAACCTGCTGGAGAACGTGGCCCCGACGCGCGGCCGCTCGAATCTGATCCTCCGCAAGGGCGCGGACCACAAGGTGCAGCGCCTGTCGCTCCGGAAGCTGTAGCGCCCCGAAGGGGCGCGGGGCGGTGTCGATCTGCGGCTGCCGCCGCGTGGGCGCGATCGGCCACCGACGCGCCCGCCCTTCATCTGCGGGCGCGTCGTGGCTGATCGCGCAGTTCCCCGCGCCCCTGACGGGGCACTGCACCGCGGCAACGACAACGGCCCCGCACCACGAACACGCGGTACGGGGCCGGTACGCGGCCGGGGCCAAGGGCCTAGCCCAAAGCCGTCCGCACGACCTCGGCCAGGTGCTCGGCCACCTTCGTGGCCTGCTCCTGGTCCGCGGCCTCGACCATGACCCGCACCAGCGGCTCCGTACCCGAGGAGCGCAGCAGGACGCGGCCGGTGCTGCCCAGCTCGCGCTCGGCGGCGTTGACGGCCGCGGCGAGCTCCTCGGAGGTGCCCACGCGGGACTTGTCGACGCCGCGCACGTTGATCAGGACCTGCGGCAGGCGCTCCATGACGCCGGCCAGATCGGCCAGCGAGCGGCCCGTGGCGGCCACGCGCGCGGCCAGCATCAGGCCGGTCAGGGTGCCGTCGCCGGTCGTGGCGTGGTCCAGGACGATGACGTGGCCGGACTGCTCGCCGCCGAGGGCGAAGCCGTTCGCCTTCATCTCCTCCAGGACGTAGCGGTCGCCGACCGCGGTCTGGACGAGCTGGACGCCCTCGCGCTCCATGGCGAGCTTGAAGCCCAGGTTGGACATGACGGTGGCCACGACGGTGTTCTTGCGCAGCGCGTCCGCCTCGCGCATGGCCAGGGCCAGGACGGCGAGGATCTGGTCGCCGTCGATCTCGTTGCCCTGCGCGTCCACGGCCAGGCAGCGGTCGGCGTCGCCGTCGTGGGCGACGCCCAGGTCGGCGCCGTGCTCGACGACGGCGGCGCGCAGCTTGGCCAGGTGGGTGGAGCCGCACTCGTGGTTGATGTTGAGGCCGTCGGGCTCGGTGCCGATGGTGACGACCTCGGCGCCGGCGCGGGCGAAGGCCTCGGGCGAGACGCGGGCGGCGGCGCCGTGGGCGCCGTCGATGACGACCTTCAGGCCGTCGAGGCGGTTGGGCAGGACGCCGATGAGGTGGGCGACGTAGTTGTCGAAGCCCTGGTCGTAGTCGCGCACGCGGCCGACGCCGGCGCCGGTGGGCCGGTCCCAGGGCTCGCCGGAGGCGTGGGCGCGGTAGGTCTGCTCGATGCGGTCCTCGAGCTCGTCGGCCAGCTTGTGGCCGCCGCGGGCGAAGAACTTGATGCCGTTGTCGGGCATCGCGTTGTGGCTGGCGGAGAGCATGACGCCGAGGTCGGCGCCGAGCGCGCCGGTGAGGTAGGCGACGGCCGGCGTGGGCAGCACGCCCACCCGCAGGACGTCGACGCCGGCGCTGGCGAGCCCGGCCACCACGGCGGCCTCCAGGAACTCCCCGGACGCACGCGGATCACGGCCGACCACCGCCACCGGGCGATGGCCCTCGAACGTGCCCGCCTCGGCGAGCACGTGCGCCGCCGCGACCGACAGGCCGAGCGCGAGCTCGGCCGTCAGATCGGCGTTGGCGACACCGCGCACGCCGTCCGTACCGAAGAGTCGTCCCACTGGTGTCCTCCGAAAAACGCGGGAGTGCGGGGCCCGGCACGAGCCCCCTTGCTTGAGCTGTCGAGTCTGTGCGGCTTTGACCCCCCGCGCCGCTTTTCATCCTCGGGCCGTCAATGGCCGAACGCCCCGGCGGCACGGAACGCGTCGCCGGGGCGTTCGAGCAGTGCAGCAGAAGCCGCGATTAGCGCTTGCTGTACTGCGGAGCCTTGCGGGCCTTCTTCAGACCGGCCTTCTTGCGCTCGACCGCACGGTCGTCGCGGCTCAGGAAGCCGGCCTTCTTCAGCGGGCCGCGGTTGTTGTCCACGTCCGCCTCGTTCAGGGCGCGGGCCACGCCCAGGCGCAGGGCGCCGGCCTGGCCGGAAACGCCGCCACCCGAGATGCGGGCGATGACGTCGTAGCGGTCGTCGAGCTCGAGCACCTTGAAGGGCTCGTTGACTTCCTGCTGGTGCACCTTGTTCGGGAAGTAGTCCTCGAGGGTGCGACCGTTGATCTTCCACTGACCGGTGCCCGGAACGATCCGGACGCGGGCGATGGCGTTCTTGCGACGGCCCAGGCCGGCGGCCGGCTGCGGCTCGCCGAAGCGGGACGCGAGGGACTCGGAGGTGTACTCCGACTCGACGACCTCGGTCTCGGTGGTGTACTGCTCGACGTCCTCGATCGGCGTCTCGGCGGTGGTCTCAGCCACTGGTTCTCCTCAGACTTTCTGGTTCGGCGGTGGCCGGGACTAGCCCTGCTTGACCTGGGTGATCTCGAACGGAACGGGCTGCTGGGCGGCGTGCGGGTGCTGGTCGCCCGAGTAGACCTTCAGCTTGGAGAGCATCTGGCGGCCGAGGGAGTTCTTGGGCAGCATGCCCTTGACGGCCTTCTCGACGGCCTTCTCCGGGTTCTTGTCCAGCAGCTCGTCGTAGCGGACGGAGCGCAGACCACCCGGGAAGCCGGAGTGGCGGTAGGCCATCTTCTGGATCTTCTTGTTGCCCGACAGGTGCACCTTGTCGGCGTTGATGATGACGACGAAGTCACCCATGTCCATGTGCGGCGCGTACACGGGCTTGTGCTTGCCGCGGAGCAGCGACGCGGCCGTGGAGGCCAGACGGCCCAGGACGACGTCCTGGGCGTCGATGATGTGCCACTGGCGCTGGACATCGCCGGGCTTGGGGCTGAACGTACGCACGGTCGTAGCCTTCGCTTCGTTAGTGAGTGGGTCCTGACACGGGTCCACCCGGACGATCACACGGTCTCGGCCGCACACGGGGACGCAACCCGCATGCCGGCCCACCGGCGCGCGGCCTGGCGGACAAGCGTAAGGGCCCCTCGCGTGAGAACGACCAAGCCAATACGCATAACGAACTCGTAGAGTACCGGGCGCTCCCCACCGGGGTCAAAACGTCCCGCCGGGCCCGCACAGGCCACCGGCGCGACCGGCGCTGCCGCGGTTCCGGGGCCCCGGTCTACGATGCACGCCATGAGTTTCGGGCAGGCAGGGCCGCACGGGGGCCAGCAGGAGGGCCGGCACGGGGGCCCGGGGGAGACGCAGCCGGTCACGCCGCCGCCGTGGGGGCAACCGCAGCGGCAGACGCCGCCGCAGGTGCCCCCGCCGCCGGCCGCGAGCCACCTCGGCCCCGGCGGCGCCCCCATGCCGCCCGGCGCGCAGCTTCCCGGCTGGCAGCAGCCCGCCGCCCCGGTGGACACCCCCGACTGGTCCGCCCTCGCCGAATCCGGCGCCGCCCGGGACCGGCGGCGCAAGCTGCTGATGATCGGCGGCGGCGTGCTGGCCACGGCGGCCGTCGCCGGGATCGTGGCCGCGGCCGTGGCGCTCTCCGGCAAGGACGACAAGGACCTGCCGCCCGCGCAGAAACTGCCCAGCGCCTCCGCCGGCACCTCGGAGCCGACGTTCTCGCAGAACACGCCCCCGCCGAACCCGCTCGACTTCATATCCAGCGCGGACAAGGACACCGCCCCGCTCAACACCAAGACGATCTTCCCGCACAGCAAGCCGTCCATCGACAAGCGGCAGTACGAGCGCGTGGCCACCCACACCGCCCTGACCTGCTCCGACGCCACGCAGGGCGGCCTGGGCCACGTCCTGGCCCGCAACGACTGCCGGCAGGTGCTGCGCGCCACCTATGTGCGCGACGGCGTCGCGGTCACCGTCGGCGTGGCCGTCTTCGACACCAAGGTCAAGGCCGACCAGGCCAAGGCCGACTTCACCGGCAACGTCACCCCGCTGACCGGCGGCGAGGCGCCGAGCTTCTGCAAGGGCACCGCCTGCCGGCTGACCGCGAATTCCCAGGGCCGCTACGCCTACTTCACCGTCGCCGGCTACACCGACGGCTCCGCGGTGCCGGACAACGACACCAAGGCGCTGCAGGCCGGCCGCGACCTGTCGGGCTACATCTTCCGCCGGATCATGGACCGCGCCAACGCGGCGGCCGCCGGGCAGCCCCAGCCGTCCGGGAAGCCGTCCGAGAAGCCGGCGCAGATCCCCTCGGGGAAGCCCTCGTCGAGCTGAGCGGCGAGCCGGGCGGCTTACTCCGGCGCCTCGCCGGCGCCCGCCTCGCCGCCCTCGTCCGGGGCCTGGACGGGCAGGCGGGAGGGCGGCACCGCCGGCGGCCGCGCCGCCCGGTCCAGCCGCTCGGCCTTGGCCACCAGCGCCGCCACCAGCGCCGGCGGGATCTCCACGGCCGACGGGTCGGACAGGTGCGTGGCGAAGAACATCGACAGCATCGACCCCGTGCGCACCACGGTCACCAGGCTCGGGGCCCGCTCCGCGGCGTTCACCAGGCGGTACGCCACGGCCTCGTCCCCGATCCGCGGCGCCGGCAGCACGGTCACCGAGGAGAAGCGCTGCGGCTGCCCCTCCCCCGTGCGCATGGCGAAGCCGCCCGCGCAGCTGCCCGCCGCCGTCCGCAGCCCCTGCAGCGTGGTGCGGGCGCCGTCCCCCTCGTACGCCGAGACCCGGATCGTGCCGAGCAGGCCCTGGAAGCGGCGGTCGCCGGTCGTCCGGGAGAAGGTCCGCACCACCGAGGCCACGGGGGCCGGCTGCGGCCGGGACCCCAGCGCGACCACCAGCGGCCGGCAGGCACTGCTGTGCGTGGTCGGCGTACCGCTGCCCGCCGCGCCCGCGGAGGCGCGCTCGATCGCGTAGCCCGGCACCTCCCGGGCCCCCAGCTCCACGTGGGCGAGGTGCCCCCGGTCGAGCGCCGCGAGCGCGTGCGGCCCGCCGTCGGCGCGCGGCTCGTCCTTGCCCTCGCCGCCCCGGCCGCCGCCCGCCACGCCGCAGCCGGCCACCAGCGCCAGTACGGCGGCCGCCGTCACGGCCCCGCGCCTCCCAGTACCCACGTAAGTGGCCTCCTCATGAATTCGCGCGGCGTGACCCACGCCACAATGTAGGCTGCGCTGGCGAACGAGAGAGTCCGGACACACCCAGGCCAGGGGGAAGGACGGCCGCGGCGCGCGCGCCGCCGCCCACACCGCCATGAAGATCTCTTTCCTTTTGCAGAACGCCTACGGCATCGGCGGAACCATCCGCTCCACCTTCAACGTGGCCGGCGCCCTCGCCGCCCGTCACGACGTGGAGATCGTCTCCGTCATCAGAAGCGGCGAGAAGCCCCGGCTGGCCCTGCACCCCCGGGTCAGGGTCGTCAACCTCATCGACCAGCGCACCGACAAGGGCATCGACCTCGACGACCCCCTCCTGCGGCAGGACAGCGAGTACGTCCCGCCCGCCGAGGCCAAGGGCGCCCACTTCAGCGCGCTCACCGACCGCCGGGTCGCCGCCCACCTCGCCGCCACCGACGCCGACGTCGTCATCGCCACCCGCCCCGGCCTCGTGATGTACCTCGCCGAGTTCGGCCGCGACCGCCGCTACCTGCGCATCGGCCAGGAACACCGCATCTACGGCACCCACGAGCCGGCCATCCGCGCCTACCAGGACGCCTCCATCCCCCACCTCGACGCGCACACCACCGTCTCCGAGGCCGACGCCGTCACCCACCGCGAAGCCCTGCCCGGCATCGGCACGAGGATCGTCTGCATCCCCAACGGCTGCCCGCCCTCCGAGGTCGAACCCGCCGACCCCGCCACCAAGCTCGTCGTCGCCGCCGGCCGGCTCATCCCCGTCAAGCGCTACGACCTGCTCATCGGTGCCTGGGCCCAGGTCGCCGCCGCCCACCCCGACTGGCGCCTGCGCCTGTACGGCCGCGGCCCCGAGCACGCCAAACTGCGCGCCCGCATCGACAAGCTCGGCCTCGGCGAATCCATCACGCTCATGGGCGCCCACTCCCCCATCGAGACCGAATGGGCCAAGGGCTCCATCGCCGCCGTCACCTCCCGCGAGGAGTCGTTCGGCATGACCATCGTCGAGGCCATGGGCTGCGGCGTCCCCGTCGTCGCCACCGACTGCCCGCACGGCCCCGGCGAGATCATCAGCGACGGGAAGGACGGCCTGCTCGTCCCCGTCGGCGACATCGACGCCATCGCCAAGGGCCTGCTCACCCTGATCGAGGACGACGACCTGCGGCGCACCATGGGCGAGGCCGCACGCCTCTCCGCCCGCCGGTACGCCCCCGAACGCATCGCCGACGCCTACCTCGCGCTCATCGACGACCTCGGCGGCCCCCGCCCGGCGACCGCCCCCGCCGCCGACCCGGCCCCCCGGCTTCCCGTCAAACGGCGCCTGCGCCGCCTCGCCGGACGGCTCCACCGCGCCCTGCGCCCGCGCCCCTCGACGAGCCCGCCCCCGGCGAAGAAGGTGCTCAAGGACGTCGTCGTGCGCAAACCGCTGCGGCCCGTCGCCTCCTGCCGCGTCGACGCCGCCGGCGACATCCGGGTCTTCGTCGACCCCGCGGGCGTCAGCGGCCACACGCTCTCCCTCACCGTCACCCGGCGCAAGGAGGGCAAGCCCCTCAGCGTCCCCCTCGACCCCCCGGCCGACGGCACCGGCCCCTGGACGGCCGTCCTGCGCCGCACGGAGCTGCGGCTGGCCGAAGGCCGCTGGGACCTGCACGTCGTGCGCGCCGAGGACAAGGCCCGCCGCCGCGTCGTGGCCCACCTCCCCGAAGGCCGCCGCCTCCTCGCCCTCGACCCCCTGCCCGGCTCCCCCTTCACCTGGTGGATCCCCTACTCCACCGTCGACGGCTACCTCGCCGTACGCGCCTGGCACCGCGAGGCCCACGCCGAGGCCCGCACGGTCCGGGTGCACGACGACGCGTTCACGGTGGAGGGCACGGTGCACGGCGCCGCCGGGCTCGCGGCCGGGGCGACGGTGCTCGGGCGGCCGCGGGGCGAGGGCGGCACGGAGGTGACGGCGGACGTGGAGGTCCTCGCCCCCACGGAGTTCCGCTTCACGCTCCCCCACGCGTGCCTGACACCCCGCCCGGCCACCTGGGACCTCTTCCTGCGCCCCGCGCCCTCCGCGGACCCGGTCCGCATCGGCCGCCTGACGGGCGACATCGTGGACCGCAACAAGACGGACGTGTACCCGGTGCGGGCGGGCGTCCGCCCGTACTTCACGGTGACGAGCGACCTGGCGGTGACGGCCGAGTAGACCCGGGGGTCCGGGGGCGAAGCCCCCGGGAATCCCCACGTCAGCAGCAGCCGCCTCCGGCGGCACCCGGCAGGGTTCGCTTGTTGCGTGCCTCCCGGTTGCGGGCCGCCAGTTCGGAGTCCGCCGGGTAGCCGACCTCCTCCAGCGTCAGCCCGTGCGGCCGCACCACGTGCACGGCCGAGTCGCGCACGCCCGCGGCCAGCACCTTGCCCGGCCATTCGACCGGCCGGTGCCCGTCGCCGACGAACAGCAGGGCGCCCACCAGCGAGCGCACCATGTTGTGGCAGAAGGCGTCCGCCCGCACCGTGGCGGTGATGATGCCGGACGCGTCGCGCTCCCAGCTCAGCTGCTGCAGGGTGCGGATCGTCGTGGCGCCCTCGCGCCGCTTGCAGTAGGCCGCGAAGTCGTGCTCGCCGAGCAGCGCCCGGGAGGCGGCGTTCATGGCCTCGACGTCCAACGGCCAGTCGTGCCACAGGACGTGACCGCGCAGCAGGGGGTCGACGCCGCCCGGGTGGTCGACCACCCGGTAGGCGTACCGGCGCCAGATCGCCGAGAAGCGCGCGTTGAAGCCGGCCGGGGCGGGCGCCGCGCGCCATACCCGGACGTCGTGCGGGAGCCGTCCGGCCAGCCTGCGCAGCAGCTTGTCCTCGTGCTCGGCCCACAGCTCCGCCGGCAGGTCGACGTGCGCGACCTGGCCGCGGGCGTGGACGCCGGCGTCCGTACGGCCGGCGACCGTCAGCTCGAAGGTGTCCTTCGAGCGGGTCACGGTGCGCAGGGCGTCCTCGATCTCGCCCTGCACCGTGCGCTGGCCCTCGCGCTGCCTGGCCCAGCCGGAGAAGTCCTTGCCGTCGTACGACAGGTCCAGCCGCACCCGCACGTACCCGGGCTCCACCTCGTCACTCACCGAGTGTTTCCTCTCAGAATGCGGGACGGGCCCGCCCCCGGAAAGGGGCGGGCCCGTCACTGACACGTCAGACGCGTCAGGCGTCCTTCGACTCCTCGGCCGGAGCCTCGGCAGCGGCCTCGGACTCCTTGACCGCACGCTTGGTGGCGGCCTCGGCCTCGGCGACGGTCGCCTTCTTCGCGATCTCGCCCTCGACGAGCTCGATCACGGCCATCGGGGCGTTGTCGCCACGACGGTTGCCGATCTTGGTGATGCGGGTGTAGCCACCCGGACGCTCGGCGAAGCGCGGAGCGATCTCGGTGAAGAGGGTGTGGACGATGCCCTTGTCGGTGATCGTCTGCAGCACCTGGCGACGGTTGTGGATGTCGCCCTTCTTCGCCTTGGTGATCAGGCGCTCGGCGACCGGACGCAGGCGGCGGGCCTTGGCCTCGGTCGTCGTGATGCGGCCGTGCTCGAAGAGCGCCTTGGCGAGGTTCGCCAGCAGCAGCTTCTCGTGCGCGGCGCTGCCGCCGAAACGGGCACCCTTGGTGGGACGCGGCATGGTATTTCTCCTAGAAGTCTGCCCCGGCCGTATCAGGTACCGGAGTCAGTATCCGAGCAGGCGGTCGCCTGTCGGAGACCCCGCGCCCCAAGGGGCGCGGGGAACTGCGCGATCAGCCGAAGCGGACCCGCAGCAGAAGACCGTCAGTACTGCTCAGTCTCCACGAAACCCGCATCCGCGTCGTCGTCGGCGCCGAAGGCGTCGGCCGCGGCGGTCGGGTCGAATCCGGGCGGGCTGTCCTTGAGGGCCAGGCCCATGCCGGCCAGCTTCGCCTTGACCTCGTCGATCGACTTCGCACCGAAGTTGCGGATGTCGAGCAGGTCGGCCTCGGAGCGGGCGACGAGCTCACCCACGGAGTGGATGCCCTCGCGCTTGAGGCAGTTGTAGGAGCGAACGGTGAGCTCGAGCTCCTCGATCGGCAGCGCCAGGTCGGCGGCCAGGGCGGCGTCCGTCGGGGACGGACCCATGTCGATGCCCTCGGCGTCGATGTTCAGCTCACGGGCCAGGCCGAACAGCTCGACCAGGGTCTTGCCGGCGGACGCCATGGCGTCGCGCGGGCGCATGGCCTGCTTGGTCTCGACGTCGACGATCAGCTTGTCGAAGTCGGTGCGCTGCTCGACACGGGTCGCCTCGACCTTGTAGGTGACCTTGAGCACCGGCGAGTAGATGGAGTCGACCGGGATGCGGCCGATCTCCTGGCCCACCTGCTTGTTCTGGACGGCGGAGACGTAGCCGCGACCGCGCTCGACGGTCAGCTCCATCTCCAGCTTGCCCTTGGCGTTCAGGGTCGCCAGGACCAGGTCGGGGTTGTGCACCTCGACGCCGGCCGGCGGGGCGATGTCCGCGGCGGTGACCAGACCCGGGCCCTGCTTGCGCAGGTACATCACGACCGGCTCGTCGTGCTCGGAGGAGACGACCAGCTGCTTGATGTTCAGGATGAGGTCGGTGACGTCCTCCTTGACGCCCGGCACGGTGGTGAACTCGTGCAGGACACCGTCGATGCGGATGGACGTGACCGCCGCACCCGGGATCGAGGAGAGGAGCGTACGACGCAGGGAGTTGCCGAGGGTGTAGCCGAAGCCCGGCTCCAGCGGCTCGATGACGAACCGGGAACGGAACTCGTCCACGACCTCTTCGGTCAGGGAGGGGCGCTGAGCGATCAGCATGTGTGGATCAGATCCTTCAGTCGTGGGCGCCCGCTATTTGACGCCCGCTGCTACTGCAAGGGTACGGGCGGCACGCCCCGAAAGGGGTGTGCCGCCCGGAAGCACGAGTGTGCTGGCCTCAGACGCGGCGGCGCTTCGGCGGACGGCAGCCGTTGTGCGGCGTGGGGGTGACGTCCTGGATCGAGCCGACCTCGAGGCCGGTGGCCTGGAGGGAGCGGATCGCGGTCTCACGGCCGGAGCCGGGACCCTTGACGAAGACGTCGACCTTGCGCATGCCGTGCTCCTGCGCACGACGGGCAGCCGACTCGGCGGCCATCTGCGCGGCGAACGGGGTGGACTTCCGGGAGCCCTTGAAGCCGACGTGGCCGGCGGAGGCCCAGGAGATCACGTTGCCGGTCGGGTCCGTGATGGACACGATCGTGTTGTTGAACGTGCTCTTGATGTGCGCGTGGCCGTGAGCGACGTTCTTCTTTTCCTTGCGGCGCACCTTCTTGGCAGCGCCCTGACGTCCCTTGGGGGGCATGTCTTAACTCCTACTGGAGGGAGGTGGTCGGTCCTACAGCGAAGACCGCTGGTGAGCGAGTCCGCTGCGGACTACTTCTTGCCCGGCTTCTTCTTGCCGGCGATGGCGCGACGCGGGCCCTTGCGGGTACGAGCGTTCGTGCTGGTGCGCTGACCGTGGACGGGCAGGCCACGACGGTGACGCAGACCCTGGTAGCAGCCGATCTCGACCTTGCGGCGGATGTCGGCCTGAACCTCACGACGGAGGTCACCCTCGGTCTTGATGTTGGCGTCCACGTACTCGCGGATCGCGACGAGCTCCTCCTCGGAGAGGTCGCGAACGCGGGTGTTCGGGTTCACGCCGGTGGCAGCCAGCGTCTGCTTCGAGAGGGTCCGGCCGATGCCGAACACGTAGGTGAGGGCGACCTCCACGCGCTTTTCGCGCGGGATGTCAACACCGGAAACGCGTGCCATTCAATGGCTCCAGTTGATCGTTCGGAGGTCTTCCACAGAACCACTCCCGGGGGCCGTATGAGGTACCGACCGGGTCCCCGGCCTCCGACCGGGGGTGTCGCCCTCCGTTACAGAGAGGGACGAGTCCTGCGTATGTACGTTTTCGCTTGCGTCGCGCGAAGAATCTGCGGGTGCAGGTTCTGCGTCAGCCCTGGCGCTGCTTGTGGCGCAGGTTGTCGCAGATGACCATGACCCGGCCGTGGCGGCGGATCACCTTGCACTTGTCGCAGATCTTCTTGACGCTCGGCTTGACCTTCATGGGATGTGAGGTTCTCCGGGTCAGTGCCACTGTCCGTCACGCACGGTGACGCGACGGAGAGGGCAAGATCTACTTGTAGCGGTAGACGATCCGACCGCGCGTGAGGTCGTAGGGAGAGAGCTCCACGACGACCCGGTCATCCGGAAGGATGCGGATGTAGTGCATACGCATCTTGCCGCTGATGTGCGCGAGGACCTTGTGACCGTTCTGGAGCTCCACCTTGAACATGGCGTTCGGCAGAGACTCGATCACGGTGCCCTCAATCTCGATGGCACCTTGCTTCTTGGCCACGCTTCGCCTTTCGAATCGGCTACCTTGATCGACTCCGATGATCCGATTACCCATTTGGAGGACGGGCATGCGGATACACGAGAGCCGACGCATCAGTCTACGTCAGGGAAACGGGAAAGCCTAATCGAGAGATCAGGTTCGGGTGTCCCCAACCCCTCGGGCCCTAGGCCAGCGGGTCCGGGGCGGCCGTGATGCCCAGCTGGGCCAGCTTCGCCCGGCCGCCGTCCGGGGCCGTGAGGACCAGGGGGCCCTCCTCCGTCAGGGCGATGGAGTGCTCCCAGTGGGAGGACCAGGTCATGTCGTCCGTCAGGACGGTCCAGTCGTCCTCCAGGACGTGCGTCTTCGCCGTGCCGAGGCTGACCATCGGCTCGATCGCGATGCAGAAGCCGGGCACCAGCTTCGGGCCCTTGCCGCGCTTGCGGGAGACGTAGTTCAGCAGGTGGGGGTCCATGTGCATCTCGGAGCCGATGCCGTGGCCGCCGTAGTCCTCGATGATCCCGTACTTGCCGGTGGCGGGGCGGGGCTGGCGACGGATGTAGCCCTCGATCGCCTTGGAGATGTCGACGAGGCGGTTGCCGTTGCGCACGGCCGCGATGCCGGCCCACATCGACTCCTCGGTCACCCGGGAGAGCTCGTGCAGCTCGGGGGCGTGGCCGGTGCCGACGAAGGCCGTGAAGGCGGCGTCCGCGTGCCAGCCGTCGATGATGGCGCCGGCGTCGATGGAGATGATGTCGCCGTCCTTGAGGACGGTCTTGTCGTCCGGGATGCCATGGACGACGACCTCGTTCACGGAGGTGCAGATCGTGGCGGGGAAGCCGCCGTAGCCGAGGAAGTTCGACTTCGCGCCGTGGTCGGCGATCACCTTGCGGGCGACCTGGTCCAGATCCCTGGTCGTGGCACCCGGCACGGCCGCCTCCCGGGTGGCCGCGTGGATGGCGGCGACGACCAGCCCGGCCTCGCGCATCTTCGCGATCTGCTCGGGGGTCTTGATCTCGACCATGGGGAGTGCCTTCCTCGGTTCCTACGTCTGCGGGCGCCCGCGGGCGCGTAGAACAACACTACGGCCGCGATGCCCGGGTGGGCATCGCGGCCGTCGTTACAGCAGTGATCAGGCGGCTTCGCGCTTGAGCGCGGCCATCGCGCGGTCCGTGACCTCGGCGACCTTGCCGAGGGCCGAGATCGTCACCACGAGGTCCTGCGCCTTGTAGTAGTCGATGATCGGCTCGGTCTCGCTGTGGTAGACCTCCAGCCGCTTGCGGACGGTCTCCTCGCTGTCGTCCTCGCGCTGGTACAGCTCGCCGCCGCAGGTGTCGCAGACACCTTCCGCGGCCGGCGGGTTGTAGATCACGTGGAAGATGTGGGAGCTGTCCTTGCGGCACATCCGGCGGCCGGCGATGCGCTTGACGACCTCGTCCTCGGGGACCTCGAGGTCGAGGACGGCGTCCAGCTTCAGGCCCTCGGCCTGCAGCAGCTCGTCCAGCGCCTTGGCCTGGGCCAGGTTGCGCGGGAAGCCGTCGAGCAGGAAACCGCCCTCGGCGTCCGGCTGCTGCATCCGGTCCTTGGCCATGCCGATGGTGATCTCGTCCGGCACGAGCTGGCCGGCCCGCATGTACTCCTGGGCCTTCTTGCCCAGCGGCGTGCCCTGGCTGATGTTCGCCCGGAACAGGTCGCCCGTCGAAATGTGCGGGATCGCGAGGTTCTTGGCGAGGTACGCGGCCTGCGTACCCTTGCCGGCGCCGGGCGGCCCGACGAGGACGATTCGCATCAGCGGAGGAACCCTTCGTAGTTGCGCTGCTGAAGCTGGCTCTCGATCTGCTTCACAGTCTCCAGACCGACACCCACGATGATCAGGATGCTGGTTCCCCCGAACGGGAAGTTCTGGTTTGCGTTGAGTGTGACCAGTGCCACCGTGGGAACCAGGGCGATCAGACCCAGGTAGAGCGAGCCGGGCCACGTGATGCGGTTCAGCACGTAGCTCAGGTACTCGGCCGTGGGACGACCCGCCCGGATGCCCGGGATGAATCCACCATACTTCTTCATATTGTCGGCAACTTCTTCGGGGTTGAAGGAGATGGCGACATAGAAGAACGCGAAGAAGACGATCAGCAGGAAGTACGTGACCATGTAGATCGGGTGGTCACCCTTGACCAGGTTGGCCTGCACCCACTGCGCCCAGTCCGCCTTGGAGCCGGTGAACTGCACCAGCAGCGCCGGGATGTAGAGCAGCGACGAGGCGAAGATGACCGGGATCACACCCGCCTGGTTCACCTTCAGCGGGATGTAGGTCGAGGTGCCGCCGTAGGACCGGCGACCGATCATGCGCTTCGCGTACTGCACGGGGATGCGGCGCTGGGCCTGCTCGACGAAGACCACCAGCGCGACCATGGCGAGGCCGCACAGGATCACCAGGCCGAACTCCAGCCAGCCGCCGACCAGCTTGCCCTGCATCTTGATGGCCCACAGGGCGCCGGGGAAACCGGCGGCGATGGAGGTGAACATGAGGATCGACATGCCGTTGCCGATGCCGCGGTCGGTGATGAGCTCACCGAGCCACATGATCACCGAGGTACCGGCGGTCATGGTGACGACCATGACGACCGTGGTGAAGATCGACTGGTTGGGGACGATCTGGTTGCCGACCGTGCAGTTCCCGAAAAGCGCACCGCTGCGCGCGGTGGCCACGAGGCCGGTGCCCTGGAGCACGGCGAGGGCGACGGTCAGATAGCGCGTGTACTGCGTGATCTTGGCCTGGCCCGCCTGGCCCTCCTTCTTGAGGGCTTCCAGGCGCGGGATCACCACGGTGAGCAGCTGGAGGATGATGCTCGCCGTGATGTACGGCATGATCCCCAGCGCGAAGATCGTGATCTGCAGCAGCGCACCGCCGCTGAACATGTTCACGAGGCCGAAGAGGCCCTGCCCACTCTTGGCCTGGTCCATGCACGTCTGGACGTTGCGATAGTCCACCCCCGGCACGGGGATGTGCGCCCCCAGCCGGAAGAGCACCATGATGCCCAACGTGAACAGCAGCTTCTTGCGCAGGTCGGGCGTCTTGAACGCCCGGGCGAACGCGGTGAGCACGGTGCCTCCTGCGGCGCCCCCCACGTGGCTGCGCGAGGGGTGACGGTCTTGAGAATCGACGAATGCTGGCTAATACGTAACGGTCAAAGTCCGCGCGGGCATGGGCCGCGCGAAAGTTAACAGTGCACGCCACCTTACCGGCGACCGTGCCCCCCTTGGAACGACCAACCGGGGATGCCCCAGTTGGGACATCCCCGGTCGTCGGATCAACGAACTCAGATGAGCTCGGTGACGGTGCCGCCGGCGGCGGCAATCTTCTCCTTGGCGGAGCCGGAGACGGCGTCGACCGTCACCTGCAGCGCCACGGAGATCTCGCCCTGGCCCAGGACCTTGACGAGCTCGTTCTTGCGAACAGCACCCTTGGCGACCAGGTCGGCCACCGTGACCTCGCCACCCTGCGGGTAGAGCGCGGCCAGCTTCTCCAGGTTCACGACCTGGAACTGCTTGTGGGCGGGGTTCTTGAAGCCCTTCAGCTTCGGGAGGCGCATGTGGAGCGGCATCTGGCCACCCTCGAAGCGCTCCGGAACCTGGTAGCGGGCCTTCGTACCCTTGGTACCGCGACCAGCCGTCTTACCCTTCGACGCCTCACCACGACCGACACGGGTCTTGGCGGTCTTGGCGCCCGGGGCGGGACGGAGGTTGTGGACCTTCAGCGGGTTGGTCTCCGCCATGTCAGTCGACCTCCTCGACCGTGACGAGGTGGCGGACGGTGTGCACCATGCCGCGAATCTCGGGACGGTCCTCCTTGACAACCACGTCGTTGATCTTCTTCAGACCAAGCGAGCGCAGGGTGTCGCGGTGGTTCTGCTTGCTGCCGATGTAGGACTTGGTCTGCGTGACCTTGAGGCGAGCCATTACGCACCCACCCCTGCACGCGCCCGCAGCAGAGCGGCGGGAGCCACGTCCTCCAGCGGCAGACCACGACGGGCGGCGATCTCCTCGGGACGCTGCAGTCCCTTGAGGGCCTCCACCGTGGCGTGCACGATGTTGATCGGGTTCGAAGAACCGAGCGACTTCGACAGGATGTCGTGGATGCCGGCGCACTCGAGCACCGCACGCACCGGACCACCGGCGATAACACCGGTACCCGGGGTGGCGGGCTTGAGCAGAACGACACCGGCCGCCTTCTCGCCCTGGATCGGGTGCGGGATGGTACCGGCGATACGGGGGACCTTGAAGAAGTTCTTCTTGGCCTCTTCCACGCCCTTGGCGATGGCAGCCGGAACTTCCTTGGCCTTGCCGTAACCGACACCCACGGTGCCCTCGCCGTCGCCCACCACGACCAGCGCGGTGAAGCTGAAGCGACGGCCACCCTTGACAACCTTGGCGACGCGGTTGATCGCGACTACGCGCTCAACGTACGCGGTCTTCTCGGCGGCAGCGCCACCGTCACGGCCCTTCCGGTCCCGCCGCTCGCCGCCACCGGCGCCGCCACCGCGGCGCTGGGGTCCAGCCATTGGAATTACCTCTCTCTGTTACGTCCGCTAGCTCCGGAACCGGGGCTTTAGAACTTCAGCCCGGCTTCGCGGGCGGCGTCCGCCAGAGCGGCAATGCGCCCGGCGTACTGGTTGCCACCGCGGTCGAACACGACGGCCTCGACACCGGCGGCCTTGGCACGCTCGGCGACCAGGGCGCCAACCTTCTTGGCCTGGGCGCTCTTGTCGCCCTCGCCACCACGGATCGACGCGTCCAGGTGCGACGCCGACGCCAGGGTGTGACCCTTGATGTCGTCGATGACCTGGGCGGTGATGCCACGGTTGCTGCGCGTCACGACGAGGCGCGGACGCTCCGCCGTGCCGGAGATGTTCTTCCGGATGCGGATGTGGCGACGGGCCTTGGCGGCGCGCTTGTACGCGTCACCCTTGGCGATCTTCACACCGTATGCCATGGCTTACTTACCCGCCTTTCCGACCTTGCGGCGGATGACTTCGCCCTCGTACTTGACGCCCTTGGCCTTGTACGGGTCGGGCTTCCGCAGCTTGCGGATGTTCGCGGCGACCTCGCCGACCTTCTGCTTGTCGATGCCCTCGACCGAGAACTTGGTCGGGCTCTCCACCTTGAAGGAGATGCCCTCGGGGGCCTCGATCAGGATCGGGTGGCTGTAGCCGAGGGAGAACTCCAGGTTGGAGCCCTTCGCGGCCACGCGGTAACCGACACCGCTGATCTCGAGCTTCTTCACGTAGCCCTGGGTCACGCCGGTGATCATGTTCGCCACCAGCGTGCGGGAAAGGCCGTGCAGGGCCTTGTTCTGACGCTCGTCGTTCGGGCGGGAGACGACGATGGTGC
Organism: Streptomyces sp. PKA51; assembly: GCF_057552455.1. Lineage (NCBI taxonomy): Bacteria > Bacillati > Actinomycetota > Actinomycetes > Kitasatosporales > Streptomycetaceae > Streptomyces > Streptomyces sp. PKA51. The sequence goes on along the minus strand of NZ_BAAJPZ010000007.1, from coordinate 178,006 downwards.
CGTCCTCAGCCTTGGCGACCTCGATGGGGGCGGCCACGGTGTGGCTCAGGGCGCCCTTGGGGCCCTTCACCTGGACCGTACGGCCATCGATGGTGACGTCCACGCCGGCGGGAACCTGGACGGGCTGCTTGCCAATACGCGACATAGCCTTACCTTCCTGTTCCCGTTACCAGACGTAGGCGAGGACTTCCCCACCCACGCCCTTCTTCTGCGCCTGCTGGCCGGTCAGGAGACCGTGGGACGTGGAGATGATCGCCACGCCCAGGCCGCCGAGGACCTTCGGCAGGTTGGTGGACTTTGCGTAGACCCGCAGGCCCGGCTTCGAGATCCGCTTGATGCCCGCGATGGAGCGCTCACGGTTCGGACCGAACTTCAGGTCGATGACGAGGGACTTGCCGACCTCGGCGTCCTCGACCTTCCAGCCGGCGATGTAGCCCTCCTGCTGCAGGATCTCGGCGATGTGCGCCTTGATCTTGCTGTGGGGCATGGCCACGGTGTCGTGGTAAGCCGAGTTCGCGTTCCGCAGACGGGTCAGCATGTCTGCGATCGGATCGGTCATGGTCATGTTTGGCCTTCGGCCTCTCTCGCCGGGGTTTCCTATCTGCGCCATCCCTCTCCCCGAACTGGGTCGGGACGGGTGCGGCGCGGGGACCTACGGCGTAGTAAGACGATTGCGGGCGGCGGGGAGCCCAACCCCTCAACTCTATGTGAGAGGCGAGGCGGGACTCCCGCCGTCCAGCTTGCTTACCGAGAGCCTGGGCAGCCCAACTGGGCTGTTACCAGGAGCTCTTGGTCACGCCCGGCAGCTCGCCACGGTGAGCCATCTCACGAAGGCACACGCGGCACAGGCCGAACTTGCGGTACACGGAGTGCGGCCGACCGCAGCGGTTGCAGCGGGTGTACGCGCGGACACCGAACTTCGGCTTGCGCGCGGCCTTAGCGATCAGAGCCTTCTTCGCCACGGTCAGTTCTCCTTGAACGGGAAGCCGAGGTGACGAAGCAGGGCGCGGCCCTCGTCGTCGTTGGTCGCCGTGGTGACCACGGTGATGTCCATGCCCCGGACCCGGTCGATCTTGTCCTGGTCGATCTCGTGGAACATGACCTGCTCCGTGAGACCGAAGGTGTAGTTGCCACGACCGTCGAACTGCTTCGGGGACAGACCACGGAAGTCGCGGATGCGCGGGAGCGCGAGCGACAGGGTGCGGTCCAGGAACTCCCACATGCGGTCGCCACGCAGGGTGACGTGGGCACCGATCGGCTGGCCCTCACGCAGCTTGAACTGCGCGATGGACTTGCGGGCCTTGGTGACGGCCGGCTTCTGGCCGGTGATCGTGGTGAGGTCGCGGATGGCGCCCTCGATCAGCTTGGAGTCGCGGGCGGCGTCGCCCACACCCATGTTGACCACGATCTTGGTGAGGCCGGGAACCTGCATGACGTTCTCGTAGGAGAACTCCTCACGCAGCTTGCCCGTGATCTCCTCGCGGTACTTCGTCTTGAGACGCGGAGTGGTAGCCATCAGATGTCCTCACCCGTCCGCTTGGCAACGCGGATCTTGTTGCCGTTCTCGTCGAAGCGGTAACCGACGCGGGTCACGACCTTCTTGCCGTCCTTCTCCACGATGAGCTGAACGTTGCTCACGTGGATGGGGGCCTCGGTGGTGACGATGCCGCCGGTCTTGGCACCGCGAGCGGTCTGGCCGGCCTTGGTGTGCTTCTTGACCCGGTTGACACCCTCGACGAGGACGCGGTCGTCGGCGGGGAAGGCCTGGATGACCTTGCCCTGCTTGCCCTTGTCCTTACCGGTGATGACCTGGACCAGGTCGCCCTTCTTGATCTTCATGCTTACAGCACCTCCGGCGCGAGCGAGACGATCTTCATGAACTTCTTCTCGCGCAGTTCCCGGCCCACGGGGCCGAAGATGCGGGTGCCGCGGGGGTCACCGTCGTTCTTGAGGATGACGGCCGCGTTCTCGTCGAAACGGATGTACGAGCCGTCCGGACGGCGGCGCTCCTTGACGGTGCGAACGACGACCGCCTTGACGACGTCGCCCTTCTTCACGTTGCCACCGGGGATCGCGTCCTTGACGGTGGCGACGATGACGTCACCGATGCCCGCGTAGCGGCGACCCGAGCCACCGAGAACACGGATGCAAAGGATCTCCTTGGCACCAGTGTTGTCGGCGACGCGCAGTCGCGACTCCTGCTGGATCACGTCTATCTCCTGATTGTCTGCCGGTTCCCGGCAGGGGCTCCGTGAAGAGCCCCTGCCGAGCCTGGCGGAACTGTCCTAAGGGCGAACGCCCCTAGGAATTACTTGGCCTTCTCGAGGATCTCGACGACGCGCCAGCGCTTCGTCGCGGACAGCGGCCGGGTCTCCATGAGGAGGACGCGGTCGCCGACACCCGCGGCGTTCTGCTCGTCGTGCGCCTTGAGCTTGTTGGTACGGCGGATGACCTTGCCGTACAGCGCGTGCTTGACACGGTCCTCGACAGCGACGACGACGGTCTTGTCCATCTTGTCGCTGACGACGAGACCCTCACGGGTCTTGCGGAAACCGCGCTCGTTCGTCTCAGTCACATTCTTCTCGCTCATCAGGCGCTCTCCACCGTCTCGATGCCGAGCTCGCGCTCCCGCATCAGGGTGTAGATCCGGGCGATGTCCTTGCGGACGGCCTTCAGCCGGCCGTGGTTCTCAAGCTGTCCGGTCGCCGCCTGGAAGCGGAGGTTGAACAGCTCTTCCTTGGCCTCGCGCAGCTTGGCAACGAGGTCCTCGTTGTTCAGCTCACGCAGCTCGGTCGCCTTGGTACCGGCAGCCATCACGACTCACCTGCCTCGCGCCGAACAATGCGGCACTTCATCGGAAGCTTGTGGGCGGCTCGGGTGAGCGCCTCACGCGCAACCTTCTCGTTCGGGAAGGACAGCTCGAACATCACCCGACCGGGCTTGACGTTCGCGATCCACCACTCGGGGGAACCCTTACCGGAACCCATGCGGGTCTCGGCCGGCTTCTTCGTCAGCGGACGGTCCGGGTAGATGTTGATCCACACCTTGCCGCCACGCTTGATGTGACGGGTCATGGCGATACGAGCGGACTCGATCTGCCGGTTCGTCACGTAGGCCGGGGTCAGGGCCTGGATGCCGTACTCACCGAAGGCGAGCTCGGTGCCACCCTTGGCCATGCCGTTCCGCTTGGGGTGGTGCTGCTTGCGGTGCTTGACCCTGCGAGGGATCAGCATGTCGGTCAGGCCTCCGTTCCGGTGGTCTCAGCCGGAGCAGCGGTGGCCTCGGCCTTGGGGGCCTCGGCGCTCTGCTGCGGCTTGCGGCCGCGGCCGCCACGCTCGCCGCCACGGCCACCGCGGGCCGGGCGCTCGCCGGCGCCACGGGACGGGCGGTTGCCCGCACGGGCGGCGGCGTTCTCGGCGCGGACCTCGGCGATGTTCTTGACGTCGCCCTTGTAGATCCAGACCTTCACGCCGATGCGGCCGAAGGTGGTCTTGGCCTCGAAGAAGCCGTAGTCGACGTTCGCGCGGAGCGTGTGCAGGGGCACGCGGCCCTCGCGGTAGAACTCCGAGCGGGACATCTCGGCGCCGCCGAGACGGCCACCGCACTGGATCTTGATGCCCTTGGCGCCGGCCTTCATCGTCGACTGCATGCTCTTGCGCATGGCGCGACGGAAGGAGACGCGGGAGGACAGCTGCTCGGCGACGGCCTGGGCCACCAGCTGAGCGTCGACCTCGGGGTTCTTGACCTCGAGGATGTTCAGCTGGACCTGCTTGCCGGTCAGCTTCTCCAGCTCGCCACGGATGCGGTCGGCCTCGGCGCCACGGCGACCGATGACGATGCCCGGGCGGGCGGTGTGGATGTCAACGCGGACGCGGTCGCGGGTGCGCTCGATCTCAACCTTCGAGATACCGGCGCGCTCCATGCCCTTCGTCATCATGCGACGAATGGCAACGTCTTCCTTGACGTAGTCCTTGTACAGCTTGTCGGCGTACCAGCGGGACTTGAAGTCCGTGGTCACACCGAGCCGGAACCCGTGCGGGTTAACCTTCTGGCCCATTACCGGGTTCCTTCCTTGCTGCTGACGACCACGGTGATGTGGCTGGTCCGCTTGCGGATCCGGTAGGCACGGCCCTGGGCACGCGGACGGAACCGCTTCAGGGTCGGGCCCTCGTCGACGTACGCCTCGCTGATGTACAGCGAGGAGGCGTCAGTGTGGTCGTAGTTGTGCGCGGCGTTGGCGATGGCGCTGTCCAGCACCTTGCCGACCGGCACGCTCGCGGCCTGCGGGGCGAAACGCAGGACCGCCTGAGCCTCCGTGGCGTCCATGCCACGGATGAGGTCCACCACGCGGCGGGCCTTCATGGGCGTGACGCGGATGTACCGCGCCTGGGCCCTGGCTTCCATGGTTGTCCCTTCGGTGTCAGTCATAGTCGTTCACACCCCGCGATTAGCGGCGCTTCGACTTCCGGTCGTCCTTGACGTGGCCGCGGAAGGTGCGGGTCGGCGAGAACTCGCCGAGCTTGTGGCCGACCATCGACTCGGTGACGAACACCGGGACGTGGGTCTTGCCGTTGTGCACCGCCAGCGTGTGGCCGAGCATGGCCGGCACGATCATGGAGCGGCGGGACCAGGTCTTGATGACGTTCTTGGTGCCGGCTTCGTTCTGGGCGTCCACCTTCTTCATGAGGTGGTCGTCGACGAAGGGCCCCTTCTTGAGACTACGCGGCATCTAAACCCGCTCCTAGCGCTTCTTGTTCGTCTTGCGGCGGCGGACGATGTACTTGTTGCTCGCCTTCTTGGGAGAACGAGTACGACCCTCCTTCTGACCCCACGGGGAGACCGGGTGGCGACCACCGGAGGTCTTGCCCTCACCACCACCGTGCGGGTGGTCAACCGGGTTCATCGCAACACCGCGGACGGTCGGGCGAACGCCCTTCCAGCGCATGCGGCCGGCCTTGCCCCAGTTGATGTTCGACTGCTCGGCGTTGCCGACCTCGCCGACAGTGGCGCGGCAGCGGACGTCGACCAGGCGGATCTCACCGGACGGCATACGAAGGTGGGCCATGGTGCCCTCCTTCGCCAGCAGCTGCACGGAGGAACCGGCGGAGCGGGCGATCTTCGCACCGCCACCGGGACGCAGCTCGATGGCGTGGATGGTCGTACCGACCGGGATGTTGCGCAGCGGCAGGTTGTTGCCCGGCTTGATGTCGGCCCCGGGGCCGTTCTCGATCCGGTCACCCTGGCCGAGGCCGCGGGGGGCGATGATGTAGCGCTTCTCGCCGTCCACGTAGTGGAGCAGCGCGATGCGCGCGGTGCGGTTCGGGTCGTACTCGATGTGAGCGACCTTGGCCGGCACGCCGTCCTTGTCGTGACGACGGAAGTCGATCACACGGTAGGCGCGCTTGTGGCCACCGCCCTGGTGACGGACGGTCACACGACCGGCGTTGTTACGGCCACCCTTGCTGTGCAGCGGGCGGACCAGCGACTTCTCCGGCGTGGACCGCGTGATCTCGACGAAGTCGGCGACGCTGGAGCCACGACGGCCCGGAGTCGTCGGCTTGTACTTGCGGATACCCATTTCTCAGTCCTCGTCCGATATTCGGACGACTCGGCACTCCGTTAGGAGACCGGGCCGCCGAAGATGTCGATACGGTCGCCCTCGGCGAGGGTCACGATGGCGCGCTTGGTGTTGGCGCGCTTGCCGAAACCGGTCTTGGTGCGCTTGCGCTTACCCTGACGGTTGATCGTGTTGACCCCGGTGACCTTGACCGAGAAGACCGCCTCGACGGCCTGCTTGATCTGGGTCTTGTTGGCGCGCGGGTCGACGACGAACGTGTACTTGTTCTCGTCCAGCAGCGCGTAGCTCTTCTCGGAGACAACCGGCTTGACCAGCAGGTCGCGCGGGTCCGAGAACGTCTTGCTGGTGACGACGGCCTCAGTCATCAGGCCTCGCTCCCTTCGGTCTCAACGGCGGCCTTGGGGCCAGACACGAAGGACTCGAAAGCGGCCTGGGTGAAGACCACGTCGTCGGAGACGAGCACGTCGTACGTGTTCAGCTGGCCCGGCTCCAGGATGTGGACCTGGGGCAGGTTGCGGGCGGACAGCCACGCGGCCTCGTCGGACCGGTCGGCGACCAGGAGCAGGTTCTTGCGCTCCGAGATCTTGCCGAACAGGGTCTTGGCGGCCTTGGTGGAAACCGCACCCTCGACCACGCCGGAGACGACGTGGATGCGGGAGTGACGGGCCCGGTCGGTGAGGGCGCCACGCAGGGCGGCGGCCTTCATCTTCTTGGGGGTCCGCTGCGAGTAGTCACGCGGCACGGGACCGTGCACGACGCCACCACCGGCGAACTGCGGCGCGCGGGTCGAACCCTGACGGGCGCGACCGGTGCCCTTCTGGCGGTACGGCTTCTTGCCACCGCCGCGGACCTCGCCACGAGTCTTCGTCTTGTGCGTGCCCTGACGGGCAGCGGCCAGCTGCGCGACGACGACCTGGTGGATCAGCGGAACGCTGACCTTCGCGTCGAAGATCTCCGCGGGGAGCTCGACGGTCCCGGCCTTGTCGCCTGCCGGCGAAAGGATGTCAATGGTGCTCATCGGTTACCTCAGGCCCCCTTGGCCGCGGTACGGACCAGGACGAGGCCGCCGTTCGGACCAGGAACCGCGCCCTTGATCAGGAGCAGGCCCTTCTCCGCGTCAACGGCGTGGACGGTCAGGTTCTGGGTGGTGACCCGCTCGTTGCCCATGCGGCCCGCCATGCGGAGGCCCTTGAACACACGGCCCGGGGTGGCACAGCCACCGATGGAACCGGGGGAGCGGTGCTTGCGCTGGGTGCCGTGCCCGGCGCCGAGGCCACGGAAGTTGTGGCGCTTCATGACACCGGCGAAGCCCTTGCCCTTGCTCTTGCCGGTCACGTCGACCTTGATGCCCGCCTCGAAGACGGTGGCGTCGAGCTCCTGGCCGAGGGTGTACTCGGAGGCATCCGCGGTGCGGATCTCCACCAGGTGGCGGCGCGGGGTCACGTCGGCCTTGGCGAAGTGGCCCTTGAGGGGCTTGTTCACCTTGCGCGGGTCGATCTCGCCGAAGGCGATCTGGACCGACTCGTAGCCGTCGGTGTCGTTGGTGCGGACCTGGGTAACGACGCAGGGCCCGGCCTTGACGACGGTCACCGGGACGACACGGTTGTTCTCGTCCCAGACCTGAGTCATGCCGAGCTTCTCGCCCAGGATGCCCTTGATCTGCTTAGCCATCTCGCGCGTCACCTCAGAGCTTGATCTCGATGTCGACGCCGGCCGGCAGGTCGAGACGCATCAGCGAGTCAACCGTCTTCGGCGTGGGGTCGAGAATGTCGATGAGGCGCTTGTGCGTGCGCATCTCGAAGTGCTCGCGCGAGTCCTTGTACTTGTGCGGCGACTTGATGACGCAGTACACGTTCTTCTCAGTGGGCAGCGGCACCGGGCCCGCGACCGACGCACCAGTGCGGGTCACCGTCTCGACGATCTTCTTCGCCGAGGAGTCGATGACCTCGTGGTCGTAGGCCTTGAGCCGGATGCGGATCTTCTGTCCCGCCATGGCTACTTCGTAGTCCTGTCTCTCGTAACGCTCCGGAACTCGGTGAGCTGCGCCTTCGCCAGCGGCGAGGCACTGCCGTTCCCCACTCCACCTCCGACCCACGCGGTCGGGCGTGTCGCGCCCCTTCCAGCAGATCTCCCCAGGAGGAGATTCCCTGATGAAGGGGTTTGTGGGGGAAAGACACCCACCGAGTGCCTGGCTGGGGCCCCGCTGACACTTCCCGGAAGATTCCCGTACTTCCATCCCTGAGAAGGGATGACGAGTACTGCGGGACTCGCTTCCAGTCCTCCCGGCGGGAGGCGCGCAGCATCGGCACTCAACCGAGCAACCTGAACAGTGTGCCATACGGGCGCGAAGGGGCGCCAATCGAAGCAGAAGAAGGTACCCCGAGCGGCGCACTTGTCAAACCACCCCGCCGACACACGGGACACTATGACGGTGGACGGTCCGCTACCGTGCCATCACTCTCCGGCAGGCTTTGACCGGGCTCGAGCAACCCGAGGGAGCCCCCGGTCGTCCCCTATCACATCTGGGGCAGTCGGGGACTGCGCGCCGGCCGACGGGACGGAGTCACTCTGTTGAACATCTCACACCGCGGGGGACCAGCGCGCCGGTCCGTGCTCACCGGCATCGCCCTCGCCACGGCGGCGACCGTCGCGGGCTGCAGCGGTGGCGCCGACCGGCTGACATCCTCCCCCGACCGGATCCCCGCTGTCGAGCCCGGTGCCGCACATGCGTTCACCACCTCCGGCGACCCCCTGCTCCTGCAAGTCCTGGCGCACCCCGACGACGACCTGTTCTTCATGAACCCCGACGCCCAGCACCTGGTTGCCGCCGGCGTCCCGGTCGTCTCCGTCTACGTCACCGCCGGCGAGTCCGTCGGCCAGAACTGGATCGCCGGCATGCCCCGGCGCCGGCCCGACAAGGCCGCCTACTCCTCCGCCCGCCACCAGGGGCTGCGCCAGGCCTACGCCGAGATGATCGGCCGGGACAGGTTCACCCCCTGGAGGAAGTCCGTCATGGACCTTCCGGGTGGTGTGCGCGCCGAGGTCGACGAGCTCGACAACGGCACCCGCAAGGCCCGGCTGGTCTTCCTCAACATCGCCATGTTCTCCGCCGGCGGCACCCGGCTGCCGCAGCTGTGGGACGAGCCGTACGCGGTCATGGAGACCCTCGTCGCCGCCGGCTCCCCCTGCACCTCGGTCAGCACCTACCGGCACCCCACCCTGGTCGACGTCCTGGCCGCCGTCATGGCCCGTTACCGCCCCACCGTCGTGCACACCATGGACCCCGACCCCGACTACCAGGTCCACGACGCCACCCACCCCAAGGACAACGACTACGGGGCGTGCTCGGACCACCGCGACCACACGCCGACCGCGCTGTTCACCTGGAAGGCCATGGCCCAGTGGGTCGCCGACGAGACCCGCAGGAACGGGCACCCGCCGCGCTTCGCCGCGGTCTCCTTCCGGGGCTACTACAACCAGCGCTGGCCCTTCAACCTCCCCCCGGAGGTCGTCGACGCCAAGCACCGCCTCATCGCCGCCTACGGCGGCGACCCCCTGTGGAACTGCGGCAACACCGGCGGCTGCGGCGACTACGGGCAGGGCGGCGAGCGCCCGATGCAGAACCGCAAGGGCTGGATCCGCTCCACCCACTACCGCTACCCGGCCCCCGCCGTCCACGCCGCCCCCGACCGCAGCGGGCGCCTGGAGGCGTACGGCGTGCTCGGGCTGCAGGCCGTGCGCTGGGTCGAGAGCGCGCCCGGCAGCGGGCGCTGGGGCGCCCCGCAGAACCTCGGGGGCGGCCCCCTGTCCCCCGCCCTGGCCTGCGTCCGGGACGCCCGCGGCCACCGGCTGCTGTTCGCCCTGCGCTTCTCCTCCCTGGAGGGCCGCGGCCGCTCCAATACCCGCGAGATCGTCGTGCTCGAAGAGGGCAGGGAGTGGCACAGCCTCGGCAACCCCGAGCACCGCAGCGAACGCGGCCGCCGCGTCGGCGTCCCCGTCGCCGTCGCCACCCCCGACGGGCGGGTCCACCTCTTCGTCCGCAACGCCGGCAAGGGCCTGTCCACGCGCGTCCGCGAGGCCGACGGCACCTGGGGCGGCTGGCGGAGCCTGCACGGGCAGGACATACAGGAAGGGCTCACCGCCGCCCTCGACAAGGACCGGCGCGTCCACGTCTTCGCCCTCGGCCGGGACACCGTCCACCACTGGAGCCAGGACGCGCCCGGCGAACCCGTACGGCTCATGCCGCTCGACGGGCTGCCGGGCCCCGGCGGCAACCAGATGGGCGCCGCCACCGGGCCCGACGGGGCCCTGACCCTGGTCTACCGCACCCCCACGGCGGCGGAACCGGTGGCGTACCGCCTGAGCCCCGACGGCGGCACCGAGGAACTGCGCGGCGGCGGCCTGCGCGCCCTCGCCGGCTACGGCCCCCTGGCAGCGGCCACGGTGCCGCGGCGGGGCGGCAAGCAGTCCCTGATGCTCCTCGGCCGCACCCTGACGGGCGGCGTGCGCCTGGCGGACGCGTCCGCCGAGGCGACGGCCCCGGTGACGGCGGTGGCGGCCGCCGGCCTCACCCTGGACGCGGACCACCGCCCCTGTGCGGTGGGCCTCGCCCCGGACGCCACCCCGTGGGTCTGGCGCCCGGCACCGGGCGCGGGCCTGTGAGGGGTGCGGCCCGGTGAGCGCCGGGGGGAGGGTCCGGGGCACCGCGCGCCGCCGGCGCACCCCGCACCGCCCTGGCGCGAAGCACCACCCCCACGGGTGACCCCGCGTTCAAATGAGCCCGGGAAGGGCAAGGGCACACCGTGCGCATTCACTTCACCAGCGTCGACCTCGGCCGCATCCGTCTGGCCGCCGAGCCCGACCCCCTGTGGGAGACGCTGCTGGCCGCTCACATGCTGCAGACCACCCAGGGCCCGCTGGTGTTCGATGCCTGGCGGGCCAGGGTGCGGCCGCGTCTGACGGACCCGATGCGCCGGGTGCTCGCGCTCGCCCCGCCCCGTGGCTACTCCCCCGATTTCCTGACGCCGCCGGAGACGGCCGAGGGGGGTCTGGCGGGCGGCATCGACGCGATGCTCTCGCTGCCGCGGCAGCGGCTGTGCGCCGAGCTGGAGCTGCTCTCCGCGGACCGCCGGGAGCTGCGTTTCGTGCGCGGCCTGGCGGAGGGCGGGGCTGCGTCCCTGCGGGCGCTGGGCGAGGGGCTGACGGCGTTGCACGACGCCGCGATCGGCCCGTACCTGGGCAAGGTGCAGGAGCACATCGAGGCCGACCGGGCGGCGAGGTCGCAGACGATCCTGCTGCACGGGATGGAGCATCTGCTGGCGACGCTGCATCCGGCGATCCGCTGGAGCCCACCGGTGCTCGAGGTGGCCGTTCCGGGGACGGCGGAGGACCTCTACCTGGAGGGGCGCGGGCTGCGGCTCGTGCCCTCCTTCTTTTGCTGGCGCGCCCCCACCGTGCTGCGTGATCCGGAGCTTCCGCCGGTGCTGGTCTACCCGATCGTGCACGATCCCGCCTGGCTGCCGCCGGCGCCGGGGCGGGCGGTGCCCGAGCAGCGCCGGGAGCCGCCGCTGGCGGCGCTGCTGGGGCGTACGCGTGCCGAGGTGCTGGAGGCGACGGCGCGCGGCTGCACCACCAGTGAGCTGGCACGGCGGGTGCGGATCGCGATGGCCACGGCCAGTCACCATGCCTCGGTGCTGCGGGAGGCGGGGCTCATCACGACGCACCGGGCCAACGGGCGGGCGTACCACACGCTGAGCGTGCTGGGCCGGGAGCTGCTGAACGGCCGCCCGCTGCTCGGGCAGTGACGGGAAACGATCATTTCCGTACCGTTGTCGACGGAACGTCGACAGAACAGCACGGCAGTACCGCCCCGTAGCCACCGCGAGTCTGGGAACCGATGCAGCAGCCGAACACGCCCCGCCCCGGCCGACGCCTCCTGGCCGTCAGCGACCTGCACACCGGCATGAGCGCGAACGTGCCCATCGCCGAATCACTGCGCCCGACGACGGCGGACGACTGGCTGATCGTCGCGGGCGACGTGGCCGAACGCTTCGAGGACGTCGAGCGGACCCTGGCGCTGCTGGCCGGCCGCTTCGCCCGGGTGCTGTGGGCACCCGGCAACCACGAGCTGTGGACGCCCGCCGGCGACCCCGTCCAGCTGCGCGGGCAGGCCCGCTACGAGCGCCTGGTGGAGCTCTGCCGCGGCCTGGGCGTCGACACGCCCGAGGACCCCTGGCCGGTGTGGGAGGGCGAGGGCGGCCCGGTCGCGGTCGCTCCGCTGTTCACCCTGTACGACTACACCTTCCGCACGCCCGGCGCGCGTACGAAGAAGGAGTCGCTGGAGCAGGCCCACGAGGCCGGCATCGTGTGCACCGACGAGTACCTGCTGCACCCGGAGCCGTACGAGGGCATCGACGACTGGTGCCGGGCCCGGGTCGCCGCGACCGAGAAGCGGCTGGCCGCGCACGACGCGTCCATACCCCTGGTGCTGGCCGGTCACTGGCCACTGGTGCGCCGGCCGACGGACATCCTGCACTTCCCGGAGTTCGCCCAGTGGTGCGGCACGGTCCTCACGCAGGACTGGCACACGCGCTTCAACGTGGCGGCGGTGGTCTACGGGCACCTGCACATCCCGCGCACGACGTTCTACGACGGGGTGCGGTTCGAGGAGGTGTCGATCGGCTACCCGCGCGAGTGGCGGCGCCGCGGCCACCCGCGCGGCCTGCTGCGCCAGGTGCTGCCGTACGAACCGCAGCCGTAGCCGCGCCCCCGGGCATGCGAAAGGGCCCGCACATCGAACGATGTGCGGGCCCTTTGCGACCGTCAGGTCAGACCTTCAGGCAAGCCGGAGCTTACTTGTTGATCTTGGTGACCTGGCCGGCGCCGACGGTGCGGCCGCCCTCACGGATGGTGAAGCGCAGGCCCTCCTCCATGGCGACGGGCTGGATCAGGGACACGGTCATCTCGGCGTTGTCGCCGGGCATGACCATCTCCGTGCCCTCCTTGAGGGTCACAACACCGGTCACGTCAGTCGTACGGAAGTAGAACTGCGGACGGTAGTTGTTGAAGAACGGGGTGTGGCGGCCGCCCTCGTCCTTGGAGAGGATGTACGCCGTGGCCTCGAACTCGGTGTGCGGGGTGACCGAACCCGGCTTGATGATGCACTGGCCGCGCTCGACGTCCTCGCGCTTGATGCCGCGGAGCAGCAGACCGACGTTCTCACCGGCCTGGCCCTCGTCGAGCAGCTTGCGGAACATCTCGATACCGGTGACGGTGGTCGAGGTCTTCTCGTTCTTGATGCCGATGATGTCGACGGTCTCGTTGACCTTCAGGACACCACGCTCGATACGACCGGTGACGACGGTGCCACGACCGGTGATCGTGAAGACGTCCTCGATCGGCATCAGGAACGGCTTGTCGACGGCGCGCTCCGGCTGCGGGATGAACTCGTCGACAGCCTTCATCAGGCCGAGGAGCTTCTCGCCCCACTCCTTGTCGCCCTCCAGCGCCTTCAGCGCGGAGACGCGGACGACCGGAGCGTTGTCGCCGTCGAACTCGTACTCGGAGAGGAGCTCACGGACCTCGAGCTCGACGAGCTCCAGGATCTCCTCGTCGTCCACCATGTCGGCCTTGTTCAGGGCGACAACGATGTACGGAACGCCGGACTGGCGGGCCAGGAGCACGTGCTCCTTGGTCTGCGGCATCGGACCGTCGGTCGCGGCGACCACGAGGATCGCGCCGTCCATCTGGGCGGCACCGGTGATCATGTTCTTGATGTAGTCCGCGTGACCGGGGCAGTCGACGTGGGCGTAGTGACGCGACTCGGTCTGGTACTCGACGTGCGCGATGGAGATGGTGATACCGCGCTGACGCTCCTCCGGCGCCTTGTCGATCTCGTCGAACGGCGTGAAGGGGTTCAGGTCCGGGTACGCGTCGTGCAGCACCTTGGTGATCGCCGCGGTAAGGGTCGTCTTACCGTGGTCGACGTGACCGATGGTGCCGATGTTGACGTGCGGCTTAGTCCGCTCGAACTTCGCCTTCGCCACTGGGGTCCTCCTGTGGAGTGGTTCTGGTACGCCTTACTTCGATCGGCGCCAGGGATCTTTGCTGGGGTGCCGTCCGCCGGGGCGTTCCCGCGCAGAACCCGGAGGTTTTGCGCGGGAATGCCCCGACAGCCGGTGTCAAGCCTAAAGCGTGTGCTCAGCCCGCTGAACGCGGGATTCGCTTACTCGCCCTTGGCCTTCGCGATGATCTCCTCGGCGACGTTCCGCGGAACCTCGGCGTAGGAGTCGAACTGCATCGAGTAGCTTGCGCGACCCGAGGTCTTGCTGCGGAGGTCGCCGACGTAGCCGAACATCTCCGACAGCGGCACCAGGCCCTTGACGACCTTGGCGCCGGCCCGGTCCTCCATGGCCTGGATCTGGCCACGGCGGGAGTTGATGTCGCCGATCACGTCACCCATGTAGTCCTCGGGCGTGGTGACCTCGACGGCCATCATCGGCTCGAGCAGGGCGGGCGACGCCTTGCGGGCCGCCTCCTTGAACGCCATCGAACCGGCGATCTTGAACGCGAGCTCCGAGGAGTCGACGTCGTGGTAGGCACCGTCGAGCAGCGTCACCTTGACGCCGGTCAGCGGGTAGCCGGCCAGAACACCGAACTCCATGGCCTCCTGGCAACCCGCGTCCACGGACGGGATGTACTCCCGCGGGATGCGGCCACCGGTGACCTTGTTCTCGAACTCGTAGCCGTCGCCCTCGAGGGGCTCGACCGCGATCTGCACCTTGGCGAACTGGCCGGAACCACCAGTCTGCTTCTTGTGCGTGTAGTCGATGCGCTCGACCGCCTTGCGGATGGTCTCGCGGTACGCGACCTGCGGCTTGCCGACGTTGGCCTCGACCTTGAACTCGCGCTTCATGCGGTCGACCAGCACCTCGAGGTGCAGCTCGCCCATGCCCGCGATGATGGTCTGGCCCGTCTCCTCGTCCGTGTGGACCTGGAAGGACGGGTCCTCCTCGGCCAGGCGCTGGATCGCGACGCCGAGCTTCTCCTGGTCGCCCTTCGACTTGGGCTCGATGGCGACCTGGATGACCGGGGCCGGGAAGTCCATGGACTCGAGGATGACCGGGTTGCCGGCGTCGCAGAGCGTCTCACCGGTGGTGGTCTGCTTCAGGCCCATGACGGCGACGATGTCGCCGGCGCCCACCGACTCGATCTCCTCACGCTTGTTGGCGTGCATGCGGTAGATCTTGCCGATGCGCTCCTTCTTGCCCTTGACGGAGTTCTGGACCTGAGATCCAGACTCCAGGCGGCCGGAGTACACGCGGACGAAGGTGAGCTTACCGAGGTGCGGGTCGCTCATGATCTTGAACGCCAGCGCCGCGAGGGGCTCCTCGTCGGACGGCTTGCGCTTGATGACCTCGTCCGGGTTGTTGACCGCGTGGCCCTCGATCGCCTCGATGTCGAGCGGCGAGGGGAGGTAGCGCACGACCGCGTCGAGCAGGGGCTGGACGCCCTTGTTCTTGAACGCGGTACCGCAGAACACCGGGGTCACCGTGGTGCCCTCGGTGGTGCGGCCGGACTCGATCGTGATGCGACGGATCGCGGCCATGAGCTGCTCCTCGGAGGGCTCCTGGCCCTCGAGGAAGAGCTCCATGATCTCTTCGTCGTTCTCGGCGACGGCCTCGACCAGCTTGTTGTGCCACTCCTCGGCGGCCTCAACGTGCGTGTCGGGGATGTCGACGACGTCGTACATCTCGCCCTTGGCGGCCTCGGCGGACCACACCAGAGCCTTCATGCGGACGAGGTCGATGACGCCCTTGAAGTCGGCCTCGGCACCGATCGGGAGCTGCATGACCAGCGGCTGAGCACCCAGGCGGTCGACGATCATGTCGACGCAGCGGTGGAACTCGGCACCGGTACGGTCCAGCTTGTTCACGAAGCAGATGCGCGGCACGCCGTAACGGTCGGCCTGACGCCACACCGTCTCGGACTGCGGCTCGACACCGGCGACACCGTCGAACACGGTCACGGCACCGTCGAGCACGCGCAGGGAGCGCTCCACCTCGACGGTGAAGTCGACGTGACCCGGGGTGTCGATGATGTTGATCGTGTGATCGACGTTCTCGAGCGGCCAGTGGCAGGTCGTCGCGGCAGACGTGATCGTGATGCCGCGCTCCTGCTCCTGCTCCATCCAGTCCATCGTGGCAGCGCCGTCGTGGACCTCACCGATCTTGTACGAAACACCGGTGTAGAAGAGGATGCGCTCGGTGGTGGTCGTCTTGCCCGCGTCGATGTGGGCCATGATCCCGATGTTGCGGACCTTGGCCAGGTCAAGCGAAGTGGTGGCCATATGGCTCAGTCTTCTCTCGGTTCTCGATGGGGTTTGCGACTACCAGCGGTAGTGCGCGAAGGCCTTGTTGGACTCGGCCATCTTGTGCGTGTCCTCACGCTTCTTGACCGAGGCGCCGAGACCGTTCGAGGCGTCCAGCAGCTCGTTCATGAGGCGCTCGGTCATGGTCTTCTCGCGACGGGCGCGGGAGTAACCGACCAGCCAGCGCAGCGCCAGCGTGGAGGCGCGGCCGGGCTTGACCTCGACCGGCACCTGGTAGGTGGCGCCACCGACACGGCGGGACTTGACCTCGAGAGCCGGCTTGACGTTCTCGAGGGCGCGCTTGAGCGTGATGACCGGGTCCTGGCCGGTCTTGTCGCGCAGGCCCTCCATGGCGCCGTACACGATGCGCTCGGCGGTGGAGCGCTTGCCGTGCAGCAGGATCTTGTTGATCAGCGAGGTGACAAGAGGAGAACCGTAAACCGGGTCGATGATGACCGGGCGCTTCGGGGCGGGGCCCTTACGAGGCATTCTTACTTCTCCTTCTTGGCGCCGTAGCGGCTGCGAGCCTGCTTGCGGTTCTTGACGCCCTGGGTGTCGAGCGAGCCACGGATGATCTTGTAGCGAACGCCCGGCAGGTCCTTCACACGGCCACCGCGGACGAGCACGATGGAGTGCTCCTGCAGGTTGTGGCCCTCACCCGGAATGTAAGCGGTGACCTCGATGCCGGAGGTCAGACGCACACGCGCGACCTTACGGAGGGCCGAGTTCGGCTTCTTCGGGGTGGTCGTGAACACGCGCGTGCAGACGCCACGGCGCTGGGGCGAACCCTCGAGTGCGGGCGTCTTGTTCTTCTCGACCTTGTCCTGCCGGCCCTTCCGGACCAGCTGCTGGATCGTAGGCACCGTTTCTCCGGTTTCTGTGTGCCGATCACGATAAAACTAACCTGGAACGTAGCTCCGACCCACGCGGTCGGGCGTGTCGAATACTGCAGACCTCCGCCGCATGGCGGATCGCGCAGATTTCGGTGTCTCCCGGCGGTACGGAAACCGCCCGGTTCCGGGCCTCCCGTGCGGTCTGACGGCACGCACAAGAGCCCAGGGACACCCCAGGCACAAGGTCAGAGCGTACCTACAGCATGAGCTGCGGTCAAAACAAATGCGCACGCGCAGGACACCCCGATGTGCGGCATAAGTCGCAGATCATGGGGCCTCGCCCGGTCCGGCGCGACGCGGGCCCCGCTCCTGCGGTACGGGCCGGGCGGGCGTCAGCGGCCGGCGGCCGCGCCCCGGTAGGCGGCGCGCGGGTCACCCGACCGCGCTCCGCTGACCGTGAGGATCATTTCCGCCATCTCGACGAACTGACGCCGGTGGCTCTCGGGAATGCCGAGCAGGCCGGCCGCCTCCGCCGGGGTGACCCGCTCGCCGCCGGCGGACCCGCCGGCGCCGGACGCCGCCCCGGGCAGCGGCAGGTCCTCGGCGGCGACCCGCCCCGACTTGATCAACATGTCGCGCAGGCCGACGCCCAGCACGCGCGCCAGCGCGCGCATGGTGTCCAGGTCCGGCAGGCTCTGCCGCTGCAGCAGCCGGGTCACCGCCGCCCGGTGCACCCCGGCGTCCTCCGCGAGGCGCGACCTGCCGCCGCCGCGCGGGCTGTCGATGTCGTATCCGCGGTCCCGCATGAGGTCTTCGACCCAGCTCGCGAACCGCTCCACGTCCGAGCTCTTCTCGCCCATCACACGCTCCCTCCAGAGCGAAACCCTACCGTCCGTTCGCGCGCGCAATAACCAGAATGAGGTGCGCACGCGCAACTTGGCCAGGCGAACGCCCATAAGAGCCGGTCGGGACTGGGTACAGGGGTGCGGAATCCCCCCATCCGGGGCCTTTGCTGTTCACTTCGCGGACGTTCGCGTTCTAGAGACGTCTCTCCAAAATCTGATCCATTTTGTTGCGCGTTCGCACGCATCATCGCTAGTGTTCATTGCGCAGCCGCAACAAACCTCCCTCCCGTCCCGCCTGCCACGGCTGCCGAGCACCGCACCCTTCCGCACCGCACCCTCCGCACCGCGTCCTCCACACCGTCCGCGCCCGACAGGGAGCCGTCCCGCATGCCATCCGCCCCTGCCACCGCCTGGCGCGACCTCGCCGCCTGCGCGGGACTGCCCGACCACGTCGTCTTCGCCCGCCGCCCCGAGACCGCACTGCCCGCCCTGCGGGCGTGCGCCGGCTGCCCGGTACGGCACCCCTGCCTGGAGGTCGTCGACCCGCGGGCGAGTTGGTTCGACGGGGTCTGCGCAGGGCGCCTGTGGCGCAACGGCCGGGAGGTGCGGACACCCACCGACGTCCGGACCACCATTCGAGTGAAGGAGCAGCAGCCATGACCCCTCGACCCGACCGTGCCGCCGTATGGCTGGGCATCCTGCTCCGCCAGTTCCCCGAGCTGGTCCGCGAGCTGGCCCCCAGCCGCGCCGCGCGCCCCTCCCCCGCCGGGCGTACGCGCTCCGCCTCCCCCTCCGCACCGATCCGCCTCTTCGTCTCGGACACCCTTCGCGACATCACCGACGGCGTCGTCGAACTGGAGGAAGCCGTGTGCGAGCGGCTGCGCGTGCCGAAGCCGCCGCGCGGCTCCGTCGAACAGCGGCTGACCCGCCTGATCGCCCTGCTGGACCGCATCGGCGCCCACCCCGACCCCGCCCTCGCCGAGCATGTGCGCAGCGAGGCGCGGCGCATGGCGCGGCGCTGCTCGCTCGCGCTCGGCGACGCCGAGACGCCCGTCCGGGTGCACGGCCGCTGCCTGCACTGCGACTCCGTCTCCCTGCGCGTCTTCCCGCACCGCGAGACCGTCCTGTGCGTCAACCCGGGATGCCGTTGCGCCGACGCGCAGTGCCGCTGTCACACCGACGGCGGACACCGGCACGCATGGGTGCGGGCCGAATGGCAGCAGCTGGCCGACGCCGTCGAGACGGACCTGGCCGAACTGACCGCCGCACAGGACGAACCCGACGGGGAAGGAACCGCCCGATGACGACACTGGTCACCGCCGCCCTGGCCGCCCAGGAGGTCGCGGTCGTCCCCGACACCATCCGCAAGTGGGTGCAGCTGGGGCACCTCGCTCCGGCCGGCCGCAGGGGCCGGGCCCACCTCTTCCGCCTGGAGGACGTCTTCGCGGCCGAGCGGGCCACCCGCCGGGCGCACGAGCGGCGCAGAGGCGACTGAGGCCCTGCATCCCGGCGCCCGGTCGCCCCGACACGCCGGCACTCCGACAACCCCGCCGCCCCGGCACCCGACAACCCCATCACCCGGCCCGCAAGCCGGCACAGCCGCATAACGATGCAGCCCCCGCAACCGGTACACCGGTTGCGGGGGCTCACGCGCACTGCCCGGGGATGCCGGCGTCTCAGGCGTCCCTCCCGTCGGGGGTGTCGTGCCCCTTCCCCCACACCGGCATCCGGTAGACCTGTGCGCCGGCGGCCGCGGCCTTGCCGTCGACCGACTCTGCGGCCTCGACGGCTTCCTGCCATCCGCTGACGAATCCCCTGACCTGGGCCTCGTCGACGGCCTTGGCGGCCACCTTGCCGACGACCGAGGTGAGGGCCCGGGCGACCTCGTCGGTGAAGACGCCGGCCTGCCCCGACTCGGCGGCCACTTCCACCGTTGCGGACACGACGTCCGCGAAGTGCTGACCGTAGGCATTCACCGCGCGCCGCTCCCGGCGGCCACGAGGTGTTTGTCCATGCCACCCACGTGTGTTTCCCGTCGACTCATATGCCCCTCCGTGAATCCCCCCACGGCATCTGTCGCGAGATACCCAGGAGTGTGCGCGATGCCCCTCAACCTATCCCCTCCGCCTGACACTCAGTAGCGGTCCGCGACAAAGGGAAACCCATGGGAAACGCGGCCCCGAGCCGGGCGGACGTTGCGAACGAACAACCTCTAGTTGCGCTCGCGCTCGATCTCGTTCACCATAGATGCAGCGGCGGAGCTGTGCCCACAACTCGGGTACGGCCTCCGCCGCTTCGCGTCGGGTGAACACTGCCCGGCAGCAGCCAGGCGAACGGCCCCGTCCCCCTCCCGAGGGGGACGGGGCCGTTCGCATATCCGTCACCACCCCGTGGAGGGTGTATTTCCCGATGGCCAATACCGCATCGGCCTTGCTGAAAGAGGCCGCAACCCATATCGGGTACAAGGAGGGGCCGAACAACGACAACATGTTCGGCCGCTGGTACGGAATGAACGGCCAGCCCTGGTGCGCGATGTTCGTCTCGTACTGCGCCGCGAAGTCGGACAACGCCGACATCGTCCCCCGCTACTCGTACTGCCCTGAGGGCGTCTCCTGGTTCAAGTCGCGCGACCTGTGGTCACGCACACCGTCGGTCGGCGCGATCGTGTTCTACGGAACCGAGGGCCAGGACCACACCGAGATAGTCGAGTCCTTCACGGACTCCGAAATCACCACCATCGGCGGCAACACCAACAACGACGGCTCGTCCAACGGTGACGGCGTCTACCGCCGCCACATCAGCCGCAGCAGCACCCGTATCTACGGATACGGCCACCCCAACTACAAGCCTGAAGAGGACCCTGACATGCCGAAGCGCGTGAGCCTTGCCCGTAAGTCCGAGCTGGCCCTGAAGCGGAACACCCCGACCCAGATCCCCTTCCTCGACGAGTACTCCGACGGCGGCGACCAGCACCCCGACAAGGGCGGCCCGGCCTTCATCGCCAGCAACGCCGACTACATCGCCACCGCCGCGGCCACCCTCGCCGACGTCGCCTCCGGCACCACCATCCAGACCCGCTTCCTGGAGATCGACTCCAAGGGCGCCACGGTGAAGGAGGGCCCCATCGAGGAGCACCTCGCCACCGGCGGCAACACCTACATCTCCCAGACCCGCTCCGGCGCCGTCTGCGACCCCGGCAACCGCGTCGTATGGACCATCGAGCTCATCAACGGCCCGACCGACGGCAAGGTCACCTACGCCGAGGTCCAGGCCAACTACTGGCCGCGATAAGGCTCTTCCGGACATCTGAGCCGGACCATTTCTGACGGGGGTGCCCCGCATGCCGTTCGCGGCTGCGGGGCACCCCCGTTTTCTCCATTCATCCTTCGGAAAGGACGCATCGACATGGTCGCCTACACCGACCTCCTGCCGTACAAGCTCACCTTCACGCAGATCCCCTGGAGCATCGACGCCGACCAGCGCAAGAATGCCCAGGCCATTCTCGAAGAGGCGCTCAAAGCCGGCCTCGGTTACCGCGGCGGCGTCATCGGCGTCGCCACATCGATGCAGGAGTCGGCACTCAAGAACATCGGATACGGGGACGAGACGAGCGTCGGCCTCTTCCAACAGCAGAAGTGGTGGGGCACCTTCGAGCAGCGGATGGATCCGCACTGGGCCTCGGCCAAGTTCTTCTCGGTGATGAAGAGCGACTGCCCGCCGAAGTTCGGCCCGAACTACCTCACCTCGACCCAGCTCTACGAGGTCGCCCAGGAGGTGCAGCGCAGCGGGTTCCCCACCTACTACGCCAAGCACGAGGAGGCCGCGGCCCGGCTCGTCGCCGACCTGGTCAACTCCGGTATCGGTGACGAGTCGCCGAAGCGCGTGAGCCTCGCCCGCAAGTCCGAGCTGGCCCTGAAGCGGAACACCCCGACCCAGATCCCCTTCGACGCCGAGTACTCCGACGGCGGCGACCAGCACCCCGACAAGGGCGGCCCGGCCTTCATCGCCAGCAACGCCGACTACATCGCCACCGCCGCGGCCACCCTCGCCGACGTCGCCTCCGGCACCACCATCCAGACCCGCTTCCTGGAGATCGACTCCAAGGGCGCCACGGTGAAGGAGGGCCCCATCGAGGAGCACCTCGCCACCGGCGGCAACACCTACATCTCCCAGACCCGCTCCGGCGCCGTCTGCGACCCCGGCAACCGCGTCGTATGGACCATCGAACTCGTCAACGGCCCGACCGACGGCAAGGTCACCTACGCCGAGGTCCAGGCCAACTACTGGCCCCGGTGACAAGGAGTTCCTGCCCATGGCCACTCCCCTGACCGCCGACCGGTTCGTCGACGCGCTCCGCGCGGAGGGTGTCGACGTCGTCGAGACCGACGACTGGCGCGAGCACAACCGCAACCACAAGGGCGCCTGGGGGCCGGTGCACGGTGTGATCATCCATCACACGGTCACCTCGGGCACCGCTTCCTCCGTCGCGCTCTGCCACGACGGCTACGAGGAGCTGCCCGGCCCGCTGTGCCACGGCGTCATCGACAAGTCCGGCACCGTCCACCTGGTCGGCAACGGCCGGGCGAACCACGCGGGCACCGGTGACGGCGCCGTGCTGGCGGCCGTCGTCGACGAGACGCCGCTGCCCGCCCCGACCGCCGACGACACCGACGGCAACGCCCGCTTCTACGGCTTCGAGTGCATCAACCTCGGGGACGGCGAGGACCCCTGGCCCGCCGAGCAGCTGGCGGCCATCGAGCGCGTCGCCGCCGCGCTGTGCCGCGCGCACGGCTGGGGCGCCGGGTCGGTGATCGGCCACAAGGAGTGGACGAGCACCAAGGTCGACCCCGTCGGCTTCGCGATGGCCGACCTGCGCGACCGGGTGGCCGCCCGCCTCGGCGGCTCCCCGGCCGGTCCGAAGCGTGCGGACCCGGGCACCGCCTGCGAGCCCTTCCCCGGTGAGGCGTTCTTCCGCGGCGCGCCCGACTCGCCCGTCGTCACGGCCATGGGCCGGCGCCTGGTCGAGGAGGGCTGCTCGGCGTACTCCCAGGGGCCCGGCGACCGGTGGACGGACGCGGACCGGCAGTCGTACGCCCGCTGGCAGCGCAAGCTCGGCTTCGCGGGTGCGGACGCCGACGGATGGCCGGGGCGGGTCTCCTGGGACGCGCTGAAGGTCCCGCGCGTGTCCTGACCACCTCACAGAAAGGATCACCGTGTCCGACGCCACCCGGCGGATGCTCCGCACCGTTCTGCAGACCGCCGTGGCCCTCGCGCTCGCCCTGCCCGCGATCGTCGACGCCTCCGGCATCCCGGCAAGCCTGCCGTGGGTGGCCGGGGCGCTGGCCGTCGCCGGCGGGCTCGCCCGTGTCATGGCCCTGCCCGCCGTCCAGGCCCTGCTGCCGGCCTGGCTGCGCACCGGGCCGCCCGCAGGCCGCGGCACCGACGACTCCCGGGGCCGCCCATGAGGGACGCGCACACCCCCACCGGCGAGGCGTCCGCCGTGGCCGTCGAGCTGGAGCGGCTGCGCGGCACGATGGAGGCCGGCTTCGCCCGGGTCGACGGGTCGCTCGCGCTGCTCGTCCAGCGCAGTGACCAGACGGACAAGCAGCTCGCCGATCACGAGGCCCGCCTCGACGCCCTGGAGCGCACCCGCTGGCCGCTCACGAGCGTGGCGGCCCTGGCCGCGGTCGGCGGGGTCGTCGTGGCCGCCTTCCAGCTGACCGTTCGGTGAGCGGAACGCCGCAGGGCGGCCACCCCCGAAGGGGTGACCGCCCTGTGCGCGATCAGCTGCTCGCCTACTGGTTGTACGGACCGTAGTCGTAGTCCTCCAGCGGAACGGCCTGGCCGGAGCCGGTGCCGAAGGGCGAGTAGTCGATGTCGTCGTAACCGACGGCCGAGTACATCGCGGCCTTGGCCTCCTCGGTGGGCTCCACCCGGATGTTGCGGTAACGGGACAGGCCCGTACCGGCCGGGATGAGCTTACCGATGATGACGTTCTCCTTGAGGCCGATGAGGCTGTCGGACTTGGCGTTGATCGCCGCATCCGTCAGGACTCGGGTCGTCTCCTGGAAGGAGGCGGCCGACAGCCAGGACTCCGTCGCCAGCGAGGCCTTGGTGATACCCATCAGCTGCGGACGGCCGGAGGCGGGGTGACCGCCCTCGGTGACCACACGACGGTTCTCGGACTCGAAGCGCGAGCGCTCCACGAGCTCGCCCGGCAGCAGCTCGGCGTCGCCGGACTCGATGATCGTCACGCGGCGGAGCATCTGCCGGATGATGATCTCGATGTGCTTGTCGTGGATCGACACGCCCTGCGAGTTGTAGACCTTCTGGACTTCCGCGACCAGGTGGACCTGGACGGCCCGCTGACCGAGGATGCGCAGCACGTCGTGCGGGTTGGTGGCACCCACGGTGAGCTTCTGGCCCACCTCGACGTGGTCGCCCTCGCCCACCAGCAGACGGGCTCGCTTGGAGATCGCGTAGGCGGTCTCGTCGGAGCCGTCGTCCGGGGTGACGACGATCTTCTTGGTCTTCTCGGTCTCCTCGATACGGACGCGGCCGGCCGCCTCCGAGATCGGGGCGACACCCTTGGGCGTACGAGCCTCGAAGAGCTCGACGACACGGGGCAGACCCTGGGTGATGTCGTCACCGGCCACACCACCGGTGTGGAAGGTACGCATCGTCAGCTGGGTACCGGGCTCACCGATGGACTGGGCGGCGATGATGCCGACGGCCTCGCCGATGTCCACCAGCTTGCCGGTCGCCAGGGAGCGGCCGTAGCAGAAGGCGCAGGTGCCGACGGCGGACTCGCAGGTGAGGACCGAGCGGGTCTTGACCGTCTCCACGCCGTGCTGGATCAGCTGGTCGATGAGCACGTCACCGAGGTCGACGTTGGCCGGCGCGATGACCTTGCCGTCGACGACGACGTCCTCGGCCAGCATGCGGGCGTAGACGCTCGTCTCGACGTCGTCGGCCTTGCGCAGGACGCCGGCCTCGTCGCGAACGCCGATCACCAGCTTGAGGCCACGGTCGGTGCCGCAGTCCTCCTCGCGGATGATCACGTCCTGGGAGACGTCGACCAGACGACGGGTGAGGTAACCCGAGTCGGCGGTACGCAGAGCGGTGTCCGCGAGACCCTTACGGGCACCGTGGGTGGAGATGAAGTACTCCAGCACGGACAGACCCTCACGGAACGACGCCTTAATGGGTCGCGGAATGGTCTCGTTCTTCGCGTTCGACACCAGACCACGCATACCGGCGATCTGCCGCATCTGCATCATGTTTCCTCGGGCACCCGAGTCAACCATCATGAAGATGGGGTTCGTCTTGGGGAAGTTCGCGTTCATCGCCTCGGCGACCTCGTTGGTCGCCTTGGTCCAGATCGCGATGAGCTCCTGCGTGCGCTCGTCCTTGGTGATCAGACCGCGCTCGTACTGCTTCTGGACCTTCTCGTCCTGGGCCTCGTAACCCGCGACGATCTCCTTCTTGGCCTCGGGGACCACGACGTCGGAGATGGCCACGGTGACGCCGGAACGGGTCGCCCAGTAGAAGCCGGCCGCCTTCAGGTTGTCGAGCGTCGCCGCCACGATGACCTTGGGGTAGCGCTCGGCGAGGTCGTTGACGATCTCGGAGAGCTGCTTCTTGCCGACCGAGTAGTCGACGAACGGGTAGTCCTCGGGCAGCAGCTCGTTGAAGAGCGCGCGGCCCAGCGTGGTGCGCAGGCGGAAGCTGTCGCCCTGCTGCCACGTGGTCTCGCCGTTCTCGTCGGCGGCCGGGGTCCAGCCGCGCGGCGGGACGGTGCCGATCGGGAAGCGGATGTCGACCTTCGCCTGGAGCGAGAGCTCCCGGGCGTCGAACGCCATGATCGCCTCGGCGACGGACGCGAAGGACCGGCCCTCGCCGATGACCTCGCGCTCCTCCTCGTCGGTGGTGAGGAAGAACAGACCGAGCACCATGTCCTGGGTCGGCATGGTGACCGGACGGCCGTCGGCCGGCTTGAGGATGTTGTTCGAGGACAGCATCAGGATGCGGGCCTCGGCCTGCGCCTCCGCGGAGAGCGGCAGGTGGACGGCCATCTGGTCACCGTCGAAGTCCGCGTTGAACGCGGTGCACACGAGCGGGTGGATCTGGATGGCCTTGCCCTCGACCAGCTGCGGCTCGAAGGCCTGGATGCCGAGGCGGTGCAGCGTGGGCGCACGGTTCAGCAGCACCGGGTGCTCGGCGATGACCTCTTCGAGGACGTCGTACACCACGGTGCGGCCGCGCTCGACCATGCGCTTGGCCGACTTGATGTTCTGCGCGTGGTTCAGGTCGACCAGGCGCTTCATCACGAACGGCTTGAAGAGCTCCAGCGCCATGGCCTTGGGCAGACCGCACTGGTGCAGCTTCAGCTGCGGACCGACGACGATGACGGAACGGGCCGAGTAGTCGACGCGCTTGCCGAGCAGGTTCTGACGGAAGCGACCCTGCTTGCCCTTGAGCATGTCGGACAGCGACTTCAGCGGACGGTTGCCGGGGCCCGTGACCGGGCGACCACGACGGCCGTTGTCGAAGAGCGCGTCGACGGCCTCCTGAAGCATGCGCTTCTCGTTGTTCACGATGATCTCGGGCGCGCCGAGGTCAAGGAGTCGCTTGAGGCGGTTGTTGCGGTTGATGACGCGGCGGTACAGGTCGTTCAGGTCGGAGGTCGCGAAGCGGCCACCGTCCAGCTGCACCATCGGACGCAGGTCCGGCGGGATCACCGGGATGCAGTCCAGCACCATGCCGCTGGGGCTGTTGCGGGTCTGCAGGAAGGCGGAGACGACCTTGAGGCGCTTGAGCGCACGGGTCTTCTTCTGGCCCTTGCCGGTACGGATGATCTCGCGGAGGCGCTCGGCCTCCTCGTCGAGGTCGAAGGACTCCAGGCGCTTCTGCAGCGCGGCGGCGCCCATCGCACCCATGAAGTAGGTGCCGAAGCGGTCGCGCAGCTCGCGGTAGAGCAGCTCGTCGCCCTCGAGGTCCTGGACCTTGAGGTTCTTGAAGCGGTTCCAGACCTCGTCGAGACGGTCGATCTCGCGCTGCGCACGGTCGCGCAGCTGCTTCATCTCACGCTCGGCGCCCTCGCGCACCTTGCGGCGCACGTCGGCCTTGGCGCCCTCGGCCTCCAGCTCGGCCAGGTCGGACTCGAGCTTCTTGGCGCGGGCCTCCAGGTCGGCGTCGCGGCGCTGCTCGATCTGCTGACGCTCGACGGAGACGTGGGCCTCCAGCGACGGCAGGTCGCGCGTGCGGCGCTCCTCGTCCACCCACGTGATCATGTAGGCGGCGAAGTAGATGACCTTCTCGAGGTCCTTGGGAGCCAGGTCCAGCAGGTAGCCCAGGCGCGACGGGACGCCCTTGAAGTACCAGATGTGGGTGACGGGGGCGGCAAGCTCGATGTGGCCCATCCGCTCACGGCGCACCTTGGCGCGGGTGACCTCGACACCACAGCGCTCACAGATGATGCCCTTGAAGCGGACACGCTTGTACTTGCCGCAGTAGCACTCCCAGTCCCGGGTGGGGCCGAAGATCTTCTCGCAGAAGAGCCCGTCCTTTTCCGGCTTCAGGGTGCGGTAGTTGATGGTCTCCGGCTTCTTGACCTCGCCGTGGGACCAGGTTCGGATGTCGTCCGCGGTCGCCAGGCCGATCCGCAGCTCGTCGAAGAAGTTGACGTCGAGCACTTTGTCGTCAATCCCTCTTTCAGGGTTCGTGCGCCCTCCCGCCGGAGCGGGACATGGGCTCTACATCAGTGGTCTGGGGTCCGGATGGGGGTCCCCCCAGGCCCGTCAAGGGCTCTGGGGGATGCCGGGGGCCTCTAGCCGAGGCCCCCGGCCAGACCCGTCAGACCTCTTCGACGCTGCTCGGCTCGCGCCGGGACAGGTCGATACCGAGCTCCTCCGCGGCGCGGAAGACGTCCTCGTCGGTGTCGCGCATCTCGATGGACATGCCGTCCGAGGACAGCACCTCCACGTTGAGGCACAGGGACTGCATCTCCTTGATGAGCACCTTGAAGGACTCGGGGATGCCGGGCTCGGGGATGTTCTCGCCCTTGACGATCGCCTCGTAGACCTTCACACGGCCGGTGACGTCGTCGGACTTGATGGTGAGGAGCTCCTGCAGGGCGTAGGCGGCGCCGTACGCCTCCAGGGCCCAGACCTCCATCTCACCGAAGCGCTGGCCACCGAACTGAGCCTTACCACCCAGCGGCTGCTGGGTGATCATCGAGTACGGACCGGTCGAACGGGCGTGCAGCTTGTCGTCGACCAGGTGGTGCAGCTTGAGGATGTACATGTACCCGACCGAGATCGGGTCCGGGAACGGCTCGCCGGAGCGGCCGTCGAACAGCCGGGCCTTGCCGGACGGGAGCACCATGCGCTCGCCGTCACGGTTCGGCACGGTGTGCTCGAACAGGCCGGCCAGCTCGTCCTCGCGGGCACCGTCGAAGACCGGGGTCGCGACGTTGGTGCCCGGGGCGACCTCGTCGGCGCCGATCGCCTGGAGCCGCTTCATCCACTCCTCGTCGCCCTCGACCTTCCAGCCCTGGCTGGCGAGCCAGCCGAGGTGGATCTCGAGGACCTGTCCCGGGTTCATTCGGGACGGGACACCGAGCGGGTTGAGGATGATGTCGACCGGGGTGCCGTCCTCGAGGAACGGCATGTCCTCGACCGGGAGGATCTTGGAGATGACACCCTTGTTGCCGTGGCGGCCGGCGAGCTTGTCACCGTCGGTGATCTTGCGCTTCTGCGCGACGTAGACGCGGACCAGCTGGTTCACGCCCGGGGGCAGCTCGTCGCCCTCCTCGCGGTCGAAGACGCGCACGCCGATGACCTTGCCGATCTCGCCGTGCGGCACCTTCAGCGAGGTGTCACGGACCTCACGGGCCTTCTCACCGAAGATCGCGCGGAGCAGGCGCTCCTCCGGGGTCAGCTCGGTCTCACCCTTCGGGGTGACCTTGCCGACCAGGATGTCGCCGGCCACGACCTCGGCACCGATGCGGATGATGCCGCGCTCGTCGAGGTCGGCGAGGACCTCCTCGGAGACGTTCGGGATGTCCCGGGTGATCTCCTCGGGGCCCAGCTTGGTGTCACGGGCGTCGACCTCGTGCTCCTCGATGTGGATCGAGGAGAGGACGTCGTCCTGCACGAGGCGCTGCGACAGGATGATCGCGTCCTCGTAGTTGTGGCCCTCCCACGGCATGAACGCCACGAGCAGGTTCTTGCCGAGCGCCATCTCGCCCTCGTCCGTGGACGGACCGTCGGCGAGCACCTGGCCGGCCACCACGCGGGCGCCCTCGTCCACGACGACCTTCTGGTTGAAGGACGTGCCCTGGTTGGAGCGGGAGAACTTGGCGACGCGGTACGTGTTGTACGTGCCGTCGTCGTTGGCCACGGTGACGTAGTCGGCGGAGACCTCCTGGACGACACCGTCCTTCTCGGCCTTGATGACGTCGCCGGCGTCGACCGCGCAGCGGTACTCCATGCCGGTGCCGACCAGCGGCGCCTCGGCCTTGATCAGCGGGACGGCCTGGCGCATCATGTTCGATCCCATGAGCGCGCGGTTGGCGTCGTCGTGCTCGAGGAAGGGGATCATGGCGGTCGCGACCGACACCATCTGGCGCGGCGAGACGTCCATGTAGTCGACCTCGTCCGGCGCGATGTAGTCGATCTCGCCGCCACGGCGGCGGACCAGCACGCGGGCCTCGGCGAAGCGCATGTCCTCGTTGAGGGCGGCGTTCGCCTGGGCGATGACGAAGCGGTCCTCCTCGTCGGCGGTCAGGTAGTGCACCTCGTCGGTGACCTGGCCCTCGACGACCTTGCGGTACGGCGTCTCGACGAAGCCGAACGCGTTGACCCGGCCGTAGGAGGCGAGCGAGCCGATCAGACCGATGTTCGGGCCTTCGGGCGTCTCGATCGGGCACATGCGGCCGTAGTGCGAGGGGTGCACGTCACGGACCTCGAAGCCGGCCCGCTCACGGGAGAGACCACCCGGGCCCAGCGCCGAGAGACGACGCTTGTGGGTCAGACCCGACAGCGGGTTGGTCTGGTCCATGAACTGGGACAGCTGGCTGGTGCCGAAGAACTCCTTGATGGAGGCGACGACCGGCCGGATGTTGATCAGGGTCTGCGGCGTGATCGCCTCGACGTCCTGGGTGGTCATCCGCTCGCGGACGACGCGCTCCATACGAGCCAGACCCGTGCGGACCTGGTTCTGGATGAGCTCGCCGACGTTGCGCAGACGACGGTTGCCGAAGTGGTCGATGTCGTCGGTCTCGACGACGATCGTGGTGCCGTTCTCGCCGACGGTCTCGGTCTCACCGGCGTGCAGCTTGACCAGGTACTTGATCGTCGCGATGACGTCGTCGACGGTCAGCACGCCGGCGTCGAGCGGGGCGTCCGCGCCCAGCTTCTTGTTGACCTTGTAGCGGCCGACCTTGGCCAGGTCGTAGCGCTTGGGGTTGAAGTAGAGGTTCTCGAGCAGCGTCTGCGCGGCCTCACGGGTCGGGGGCTCGCCCGGGCGCAGCTTGCGGTAGATGTCGAGCAGCGCGTCGTCCTGGCCCTGGGTGTGGTCCTTCTCCAGGGTGGCGCGCATGGACTCGTACTCGCCGAACTCCTCGAGGATCTGCTCGGTGGTCCAGCCGAGCGCCTTCAGGAGGACGGTGACGGACTGCTTGCGCTTGCGGTCGATGCGGACACCGACCATGTCGCGCTTGTCGACCTCCATCTCCAGCCAGGCACCCCGGGACGGGATGATCTTGGCGGTGAAGATGTCCTTGTCGGACGTCTTGTCGATGGAGGAGTCGAAGTAGACACCGGGCGAACGGACCAGCTGCGAGACCACGACACGCTCGGTGCCGTTGATGCAGAAGGTGCCCTTCGGCGTCATGAGCGGGAAGTCGCCCATGAAGACCGTCTGGGACTTGATCTCACCGGTCTCGTTGTTGGTGAACTCGGCCGTGACGAAGAGCGGAGCCGCGTACGTGAAGTCGCGCTCCTTGCACTCGTCGATGGAGTTCTTCGGGGGCTCGAAACGGTGGTCGCGGAAAGTCAGCGACATCGACCCGCTGAAGTCCTCGATCGGGGAGATCTCCTCGAAGATCTCCTCCAGACCGGACTTGGTGGGGACGTCCTGACCGGACTCCAGCGCAGCCTCGACGCGAGCCTTCCAGGCGGCGTTGCCGAGCAGCCAGTCGAAGCTCTCGGTCTGCAGCGCAAGGAGGTTCGGAACCTCGAGGGGCTCCTTGATCTTCGCAAAGGAGATGCGCAGCGGGGCGGTGCTGGCGCCGTTGTTCGTATTGGCGGTCGAGGCGTTGCGCGAGGCGGCCAAGAGGGGGTCCTTCCGAGGGCTCGGACTCACTACGCGCGTACCGGTCCCACTCCGTCCAGAGGAGAGAAATCCCAGGTCAGGGGGCTTCTTTCGACTGTGCTATGAAGTGGGCATGCCCCTGGTGACGGGCAGGGAGCAGCTAACAGGCAGCGCAAAGGGTCAGTGTAGCCACTTGGCCCACTGATGTCCAGAGCGGGTATCCCGAGACCGGTGCGATACCAATCTCTCCCTCCGGGATCCTTTTGTTTCCTCGCTGTGCGGCGTCTGCCCGCGCCCGTCCGATGCAAGTCCTGCGCTGGAAGCGCATGACCATACTTCCCCCTCCGCCTACGATCCATGCCTCGGACGGAGGACCGAAGTGGCGGGGCGTCGTGGGACGCGTCCTGAGAATCGCGCGCGGCGTGCCGTTCGTCAAGGCCCCTCGGCCCCCGGCCGCCCGTCACGGAGGGCGGATGCCCTGCTCGGAGCGGGTCCCGGCCACCGGGAGGGCAACGAAGATCACCATACTCGCCTTGCGGCCCTGCTGCGCGCACCCGTCCCGGGAACGCCCGAGGGCGACCACCCATGCGGGTGATCGCCCTCGGTTTTTCCGACGATTGCCGGAAGGAGAGTCCTCGCGGACCCGGAGGTCTTACTTGACCTCGACGGAGGCGCCGGCGCCCTCGAGGGCCTCCTTGGCCTTGTCCGCGGCGTCCTTGGCGACCTTCTCGAGGACCGGCTTCGGGGTGCCGTCGACGAGGTCCTTGGCCTCCTTCAGGCCCAGGGAGGTCAGCTCACGCACGACCTTGATGACCTGGATCTTCTTGTCACCGGCGGCGGTGAGGATGACGTCGAACTCGTCCTTCTCCTCGACGGCCTCGGCGGCAGCGCCACCGGCAACGCCGCCGGCCATGACGACCGGGGCGGCCGCAGCGGCGGTGACGTCGAACTTCTCCTCGAAGGCGGAGACGAACTCGGCCAGCTCGATGAGGGTCATCTCCTCGAACTGCGCGAGCAGCTCGTCCTTGGTCAGCTTCGCCATGATGGCGGTCCTTCCACTAATTCGGCAGGTGCCGGAATGTACATGTCGGCGGGCGGACGGCCCGCTGCGACCGGTGCCGGGTGACACCGGTCAATGCGCGAGCCGAATTACTCGGCACCGCCCTGCTCGGCGAGCTTGGCGCGCAGCGCGTCCGCAGTGCGGACGAGCTTCGTCGGCAGCGCCTGGAAGAGGGAGGCAGCCTGGGACTGCTTGCCCTTCATGGCACCGGCCAGCTTGCTGAGCAGAACCTCGCGGGACTCGAGGTCCGCAAGCTTCTTGATCTCGTCAGCGGAGAGCGTCTTGCCCTCGAGCACGCCGCCCTTGATGACGAGGTTCGGGTTCTCCTTGGCGAAGTCACGAAGACCCTTCGCCGCCTCGACCGGATCTCCGGTCACGAAGGCGACAGCGGTCGAGCCCTTCAGGTGCTCGTCCAGCTGGATCCCGACCTCATTGGCCGCGATCTTGGTCAGCGTGTTCTTCACCACACGGTACTGAGCGTTGTCACCGAGCGAACGGCGCAGCTGCTTGATCTGCGCAACGGACAGCCCGGTGTACGCGGTCACGACGGCCGCGTTGGAGTTACGGAACTTCTCCGTAATCTCCGCAACGGCGGTGACCTTCTCGGCCTTCGCCATGAGCCTCGGCCTCCTTCCGGGTGATGAAGACCGCAGTGGCGCGCGAGAAGGGGCCTGGGCAAAACGAAACGCCCCGGCACAGGCGCACGGGGCGTGACTCGACCGCGGGGGCGTAATTCGCATTCACGCCTCGGCGGGAGTTCTTCCACTGTCACCTGCGCAGGTCGTCCGCAGCTAGCGGATCCTTCGGCCGCCGTATCTCCCATTACGGACACACGGCAACGACCAGCGGTCTTTGGCTTCCCCGGTACGGTACGGGATGGGGGGCAAGATACGCAAATCGAGCCGGGCCCCGCCTCCCGAAAGGGAAGCGGGGCCCGGCCCGTGGTTCACGCGCTCCGCGCAAAAGGCCGCTCAGCGGCCCTCAGACCTCCCCCAGCTAACGCTGGGAGGGGCCCCCACTCAGACGGTCTCGTCCTCGACGAGGAGGTTGCGGGTGCGGTTCGGGTCCAGGGCGATGCCCGGGCCCATCGTGGTGGTCAGGGTCGCCTTCTTGACGTAGCGGCCCTTGGCGGCGGACGGCTTCAGACGGAGGATCTCCTCCAGCGCCGCGGCGTAGTTCTCCACCAGCTTGGTGTCGTCGAACGAGACCTTGCCGATGATGAAGTGCAGGTTCGAGTGCTTGTCGACGCGGAACTCGATCTTGCCGCCCTTGATGTCGGTCACGGCCTTGGCCGTGTCCGGGGTGACCGTGCCGGTCTTCGGGTTCGGCATCAGACCACGGGGGCCGAGGACGCGGCCGAGGCGGCCGACCTTGCCCATGAGGTCCGGGGTGGCGACGACGGCGTCGAAGTCCAGACGGCCCTTCGCGACCTCGTCGATCAGCTCGTCGGCACCGACGATGTCGGCGCCCGCGGCACGCGCGGCCTCGGCACGGTCGCCGGTCGCGAAGACCAGGACCCGGGCGGTCTTACCGGTGCCGTGCGGAAGGTTCACGGTGCCGCGGACCATCTGGTCGGCCTTGCGCGGGTCGACACCCAGGCGGAAGGCAACCTCGACGGTCGCGTCGAACTTGGTGGAGGAGGTCTCCTTGGCGAGACGGACGGCCTCGAGCGGGGCGTACAGGCGCTCCGCGTCGACCTTGGCGTCCGCAGCGCGGAGAGTCTTGCTGCGCTTCACTTCTGCTCCTGAATGGTTGAGCGTGGAGTCGTGGTCCGGGCCAGCGCTTGGCCCTGCCACAGAGGGTCAGCGGGAGCTGATCAGCCCTCGACCGTGATGCCCATGGAACGGGCGGTGCCGGCGATGATCTTCGCGGCGGCGTCCAGGTCGTTGGCGTTCAGGTCGGGCATCTTGGTGGTGGCGATCTCGCGGACCTGCGCCTCGGTAATCTTGGCGACCTTGGTCTTGTGCGGCTCGCCGGAGCCCTTCTCCACGCCCGCGGCCTTGAGGATCAGCTTGGCGGCCGGCGGAGTCTTGGTGACGAAGGTGAAGGAACGGTCCTCGTAGACCGTGATCTCCACCGGCACGACCATGCCACGCTGCGACTCGGTCGCGGCGTTGTAGGCCTTGCAGAACTCCATGATGTTGACGCCGTGCTGACCCAGCGCGGGGCCGACCGGCGGAGCCGGGTTGGCGGCACCGGCCTGGATCTGGAGCTTGATGAGCCCCGTGACCTTCTTCTTCTTGGGAGGCATTGCTCTCTCCGGGTCCTAGTGAGAGTTTTTTTGCCCACGCACACTGCACGCAGGCATACCGCACCACGATAACGGGTAACGTGGCGGGACCAAAAACCGAATGGTCAGGCCCGCCTCGAAAGGCGGGCCTGACCGTTTCGGAAGCGTTCGGCCGGAAGATCCGTTCTTTTGGATCGGACCTTCCGGATCAGATCTTCTCGATCAGTTCTTCTGGATCTGGTCGAAGCTCAGCTCGACCGGGGTCTCGCGACCGAAGATCTCGACGAGGCCCTTGACCTTCTTCGAGTCGGCGTTGATCTCGTTGATCGTCGCCTGCAGCGTCGCGAACGGACCGTCGGTGACGGTGACGGAGTCGCCGACCTCGAAGTCCAGGACCTGGACCTCGACCTTGCGGGACGGCGCCGGACGGCCCTCGGCCTCGGCGGCCTCCTTGGCGGCCTTGGCCTCCGCCTCCGGGGCGAGCATCTTGACGATCTCGTCCAGGGTCAGCGGGTACGGGTCGTAGGCGTTGCCGACGAAGCCGGTGACACCGGGGGTGTTGCGCACGACGCCCCAGGACTCGTTCGTCAGGTCCATGCGCACCAGCACGTAGCCGGGGAGCTTGTTCTGGCGGACGGTGCGGCGGTCGCCGTTCTTGATCTGGACGACCTCTTCCTGCGGCACCTCGGCCTGGAAGATGTAGTCCTCGACGTTCAGCGAGACGGCGCGCTGCTCGAGGTTGGTCTTCACGCGGTTCTCGTAACCGGCGTAGGTGTGGATGACGTACCACTCGCCGGGCAGGCCGCGCAGCTCCTCGCGGAGCGCGGCGACCGGGTCGACCGGAGCGGCCTCCTCGGCCTCGACGTCCTCCTCGGGCTCCTCGTCCTCGGCGGCAACCTCGGCGTCACTCTCGACGCGCAGCGCGGCCTCCTCGGCGGGCTCGCCGGCGGCGGCCTCCTCGGCATCGAGCTCGTCGACGGCGTCGGCGCCCTCGACGATCTCCTGCGGGGTGTCGTCGCCCTGGACCTCGGCCGAGACAGCCGCGTCCACGTCGGCCTCTGCGGCCGCGACGGGCTCGGCGGCGTCGTTCAGGTTCGGGTCAGACACTTGGCTGCTTCTTCCTGGCTTCAAGGGGTGGAACGTGCGAAAGGGCGGACCTCCACAGGGAGGCCGCCTCGCGCGGGGGCTCAGCCGAAGACGTACTTGACGGCCTGCTGGAACCCATAGTCAATCACGGTAACCAGACCGATGACGATGCAGACGAACGCGATCACCACGGTGGTGTAGGTCGACAGCTGGCCTCTGGTGGGCCATACGACCTTGCGGAGTTCGGCGACGACCTGGCGGTAGAACAGAGCGAGCCGGCCCAGAGGGCCCTTCTTGGCGCGCTTTCCGCCCCGGCGGCCCTTCTTGCCGGCCACCTCGTCCTCGGGACGACCGCTTTCAGGCGTCGCGGTGGAGCCAAGGGCTTCCGTCACTACGTCCTCACCTGAATCCGGGTCGTGGCCGTGCCGCGCCCGGGTGAGCCGCACGGCGGTGCATTTCAGTACGTACGCACGCACGCACCCTGGTGACGATGCGTGTAGCAGGGCCGAAGGGACTTGAACCCCCAACCGCTGGTTTTGGAGACCAGTGCTCTACCAATTGAGCTACGACCCTTTGTGTTCCCCCAACGTACCGCATCCGCCCGGACGCACGGTGTGTGCGAGGCCGGATTCGCTGCTGGAGGCCAACGAGGGATGAGTGTACGTGGTCCGGGGCGGATCGTCGAACAGCCTTTGTCGCGGCGTTCCCGGACAGGGCCCGGTTCACCCTTTCTGACAGGGGCACGCAAACGGTGTGCCGCCGTTCCGGCGGGTCTGCGACGATGCCCTCATGACCGCTGCGACTCCTCCTGTTCCTCCTGTCCAGTCCCCCACCGAGCGCCGGGTCTCCGCCCGCGTCGGTTCGATCTCCGAGTCGGCGACCCTCGCCGTGGACGCCAAGGCCAAGGCCCTCAAGGCCGCCGGGCGCCCGGTCATCGGCTTCGGCGCCGGCGAGCCGGACTTCCCCACCCCGGGCTACATCGTCGACGCCGCCGTCGAGGCCTGCCGCGACCCGCGCTACCACCGCTACACGCCGGCCGGCGGCCTGCCCGAGCTGAAGGCCGCCATCGCCGCCAAGACCCTGCGCGACTCCGGCTACGAGGTCGACGCCTCCCAGGTGCTCGTCACCAACGGCGGCAAGCAGGCGATCTACGAGGCGTTCGCCGCGATCCTGGACCCGGGCGACGAGGTCATCGTCCCCGCCCCGTACTGGACCACCTACCCCGAGTCGATCCGCCTGGCCGGCGGCGTCCCGGTGGAGGTCGTCGCCGACGAGACCACCGGCTACCGGGTCTCCGTCGAGCAGCTGGAGGCGGCGCGCACGGAGCGCACGAAGGTGCTGCTCTTCGTCTCCCCGTCGAACCCGACCGGTGCGGTCTACACGCGCGAGCAGGTCGAGGAGATCGGCCGCTGGGCCGCCGAGCACGGCCTGTGGGTCCTGACGGACGAGATCTACGAGCACCTGGTCTACGGCGACGCCGAGTTCTGCTCGCTGCCGGTCGTCGTCCCCGAGCTGCGCGACAAGTGCATCGTCGTCAACGGCGTCGCCAAGACGTACGCCATGACCGGCTGGCGCGTGGGCTGGGTCATCGGCCCCAAGGACGTCGTCAAGGCCGCCACCAACCTGCAGTCGCACGCCACGTCCAACGTGTCGAACGTCGCGCAGGTGGCCGCCCTCGCGGCCGTGTCCGGCGACCTGACGGCCGTCGAGGAGATGAAGGTCGCCTTCGACCGCCGCCGCCGCAAGATCGTCGCGATGCTCAACGAGATCGACGGCGTGTACTGCCCCGAGCCGGAGGGCGCCTTCTACGCGTACCCCTCGGTCAAGGACCTGCTCGGCAAGGAGATCCGCGGCAAGCGCCCGGCCACGTCGGTCGAGCTGGCCGCGCTCATCCTGGACGAGGCCGAGGTCGCGGTCGTCCCGGGCGAGGCCTTCGGCACCCCGGGCTACCTGCGGCTGTCCTACGCGCTCGGCGACGAGGACCTCGTCGAGGGCGTCTCCCGCATCCAGAAGCTCCTGGCGGAGGCCAAGGCGTAAGCAGTGGCGTCATGCGGTGCCGTAACAGGCCCCGCACCTGTTTTCGGCCCCTTCCCCCTGCGGGGAAGGGGCCTTCCGGTTGACGGGCCGGTACGGCAAAATCCCTGAATGGAGAACGTTCGGGACGTCCGTAAGCTGCCGAAGGCCCACCTGCACCTGCACTTCACCGGGTCGATGAGGCCCTCGACCCTGCTGGAACTGGCCGACAAGTACGGCGTGCACCTGCCCGAGGCACTCAGCAGCGGAGAGCCGCCGAAGCTGCGGGCAACGGACGAGCGGGGCTGGTTCCGCTTCCAGCGGCTCTACGACATCGCCCGCTCCTGCCTGCGCTCCCCCGACGACATCCGGCGCCTGGTGCGCGAAGCCGCCGAGGAGGACGTCAAGGACGGCTCCGGCTGGCTGGAGATCCAGGTCGACCCCACCTCGTACGCCCCCCGCCTCGGCGGCCTCATCCCCGCCATGGAGATCATCCTCGACGCGGTGGAGAGCGCCTCGAAGGAAACGGGCCTCGGCATGCGCGTCCTCGTCGCCGCCAACCGCATGAAGCACCCCCTCGAAGCGCGCACCCTCGCCCGCCTCGCCGTGCGCTACGCCGACCAGGGTGTGATCGGCTTCGGCCTGTCCAACGACGAGCGCCGCGGTCTGGCCCGCGACTTCGACCGCGCCTTCGAGATCGCCCGCGAAGGCGGCCTCATCGCCGCCCCCCACGGCGGCGAGCTGTCGGGCCCCGGCAGCGTCCGCGACTGCCTCGACGACCTCCACGCGGCCCGCATCGGCCACGGCGTCCGCGCCGCGGAGGACCCCCGCCTGCTGCGCAAGCTCGCCGAACGCGGCGTGACGTGCGAGGTCTGCCCGGCCTCCAACGTCGCCCTCGGCGTCTACGACAAGCCGGCCGACGTGCCGCTGCGCACGCTGTACGACGCGGGCGTACCGATGGCGCTGGGCGCCGACGACCCGCTCCTGTTCGGCTCGCGCCTGGCGGCGCAGTACGAGCTGGCGCGGGAGCACCACGCGTTCACGGACGCGGAGCTGGCGGAGGTGGCCCGGCAGTCCATCCGCGCCTCGGCGGCGCCCCCTGACGCGCGCGCCCGCCTCCTGGCGGGCGTGGAGGCGTGGCTGGCGACGGGCTGAGCTTGTCGGTCCGGTGCGGCCCGGTGGCCGGTTCGTGCCCACCCGTTCCTCCCCCGGCTACCGCCGGGGGGACCCCCAGCGGAACGCCTGCCCACAAACCGGCAGGTGCCCCATCCAGCCCGTCCGGCGATTGCGGACCGGGGGTCCGGGGGCGGAGCCTCCGGTTTCGGGAAGGGGCGGGGTGGGGGAAAGGCCCGCCGCAGGCGCCCCTACAGGGCCACGCCCACCGTGACCGGCTCGTTCACCAGCGTCACGCCGAACGCCTCGCGCACGCCGTCCCGCACCTCGCGGGCGAGGGCCAGGAGGTCCTCCGTCGTCGCGGAGCCCCGGTTCGTCAGCGCCAGGGTGTGCTTCGTCGAGATCCGCGCCGGCCCCTCCCCGTAGCCCTTCGTGAAGCCGGCCCGGTCGATCAGCCATGCGGCCGACGTCTTCACCGTCCCGTCGCCCGCCGGGTAGGCGGGCGGCTCGACGTCCGCCCCGAGGCGCTCGGCGACGCGCTCGAGGAAGGCCGCGTGCTCGGACGCGGTGAGGACGGGGTTGGTGAAGAAGGAGCCGGCGGACCACGTGTCGTGGTCGTCGGGGTCGAGCACCATGCCCTTGCCGGCGCGCAGCTTGAGCACGGTCTCGCGGGCCCGGGCCACGGGGACGCGGTCGCCCGCGGCGACGCCGAGGGCCCGGGCGGTCTCGGCGTACTTCAGGGGCGCGGACAGCCCGTCCGCGTCCTCCAGCTCGAAGCGCACGCGCAGCACGACGTGGCGCGCCGGGTCGGCCTTGAAGCGGCTGTGGCGGTAGGAGAAGGCGCACTCGGCGTTGGTGAGGGTGACGATCTCGTCGGTGTGCCGGTCGTAGGCCACGACCTCGGTGATCGTCTGGGCGACGTCCTGCCCGTAGGCACCGACGTTCTGGATGGGGGTGGCGCCGGCGGAGCCGGGGATGCCGGCGAGGCATTCGACGCCGGCGAGGCCGGCGTCGACGGTGCGGGCGACGGCGTCGGACCAGTTCTCGCCGGCGGCGAGCTCCAGGCGGGTGCCCTCCAGCGCGAAGCCGCTGGTGGCGATGCGCAGGGCGGTGCCCTCGAAGCCCTTGTCGGAGATGACGAGGTTGCTGCCGCCGCCGATGATCAGCAGCGGCGTCCCGGCGCGATCGGCCTCGCGCACGGCCTCGATCACCTCGGCGTCCGTCGTGGCCGTGATCAGACGGCTGGCGGGACCGCCGAGGCGGAAGGTGGTCAGGGGGGCGAGGGGGGCGTCGTGTCGTTCCTGCACGGGCACAAGGGTACGGGTGCGGGCCTCAGCGCCCGGCGGCCGCAGGCGCGGGGGCCGCTCCCGTGGCCGCCGCGGTCGCGGGCTCGCCCCGGCGCGAGGCCGGTATCGCGAGCGTTGCCAGCGCGGCCACGGTCACCATGGCCGCGCCCGTCCACAGGGCGGGGGTGAGGCCGTCGGTGAAGCGGGAGGGCGACTCGTAGCCGCCGTGGGAGGTGAAGACGGTGCTCAGGACGGCGATGCCGAGGGCGCCGCCCACTTCGCGCAGGGCGTTGTTGGCGCCGGAGGCCACGCCCTGTTCGGCCGGGCGGACGCTGGACATGACGAGCTTGGCGGCCGGTGCGAAGAACAGGCCCATGCCGATGCCGCTGACGATCAGTGCCGGCAGCTGTGTGGCGTACGTGACACCGGGGTCGATGACGACGGCGAACCAGGCCAGTCCCGTGGCCTGCAGCACCAGGCCGGCGGCGACCACCGGGCGGCTGCCGATCCGGTCGGCGAGGACGCCGGACAGCGGGGCGGCGACCATCGGCATGGCGGTCCACGGCAGCATGCGCAGGCCGGCCTCGGTGGGCGAGTAGTGGAGCACGTTCTGCAGGAACTGGCTGAGCAGGAAGATCGAGCCGAACATGCCGAAGAACATCAGCAGGCTGGCCGAGTTGATCCCGCTGAAGGCGCGGCTGCGGAAGAGGCGCATGGGCAGCATGGGGTTCTTCGCCCGCGTGCCGTGCACGGCGAAGGCGGCCAGGAGAACCGCGCCCGCACCCAGGCTGACCAGGACCTTCGTGCCCGTCCAGCCGGCGGAGTGGGAGCTGATCAGGCCGTAGACGATGCCGAAGAGGCCGCCGCTGACCAGCAGCGTGCCGACGACGTCGAGACGGGCGCCGGAGCCGCGGGACTCGCGCAGGCGCAGCCGGGCGAGGGGGACGAGGGCGACGCCGAGCGGCACGTTGAGCCAGAAGATCCACTGCCAGGAGATGTGCTCGGTGAGGGTGCCGCCGATCAGGGGGCCGGTGGCCACGGCGAGGCCGTCGACGGCGCCCTTGATGCCGTACGCCATGCCGCGACGCGCGGCCGGTACGGCGTCGGTGAGCAGGGTGAGGGTCAGCGGCATCATCACGGCCGCACCGACGCCCTGGACGGCGCGGGCCGCGACGAGGGCCTCGATGCCGGGGGCGAGGGCGGCCGCGGCGGAGGCGCCCGTGAAGATCGTCACACCGATGACGAAGAGCCGGCGGCGGCCGAACCGGTCACCGAGGGCGGCGCCCAGCATGAGCAGGACGGCGAAGGTGAGGGTGTAGGCGTTGACGGTCCATTCGAGGTCCTCCAGCGCCCCGCCGAGGTCCTTGCGGATGGCCGGCAGGGCGGTGGTGACGACGAGGTTGTCGAGCGCGGCCATGAAGCCGGCGATGCCGGTGATGACGAGGGCCCAGGCGGCCCTGGAGCGGTCGGTCACGGAAATCCCCCGGGTGGTGTGTGTGGAGTGTCCAAGGCAGGTGTTTAGTGAGTGATTACTAACTTCTTGCGGCAGCAGGAAGGCCGTCCCGGGCGATTGCGGTCGCCCGCGACGGCTCCGGCTCAGCAGCCCTCGTCGTCGAAGCCGCCCCACACGCGGTGGCCGGCCGGGAAGCCGAGGGCGAGCAGGGTGTTGATGAGCATGCCTTCGGCCAGGAAGCGGCTGGAGACCTTCTCGTCGGCGCCGAGGGCGAGGTGGATCGTGTCCCGCAGCTGCAGCCAGCCCTCGCGGATCGGGTGGCCGAACTCGTGGTCGCCGGCCGCTTCGGCGGAGGCGACCGCGACGTACATCTGCATCTGCATGAGCAGTTTTTCGCGGTCGCGCTCGATCATGTCGGAGTACGCGGCCCCCATGGCGGCCGGGATGCCGCCGGGAGGGGCGTTCCTCGCCGCGTCCGCGAAGAGCCGGGTGGTCTCCTCCAGGCAGCGGGTGGCCGCCGCCAGGAAGATCGCGCGCTTGCCGGGGAAGAGCCGGAAGAGGTACGGCTGCGAGACACCCACGCGCCGGGCGATCGCCTCGGTGGACGTGCCTTCGTACCCGCCGCGCGCGAACTCCGAGATCGCGGCGCGGACGACGCTCTCGCGGCGCTCTTCGGCGCTCATCCTCACCATGGCGAGTAAGTTAGTGACTACTCACTAGCAAGTCAAGGGCGGAGTAAGGGGCGCCCGATCATTGGTGGACGCCCCTTACGCGACACATGAGGTGCAGGCTCAGGCCAGCCGGACCACGGCCCGGGACATGCCCAGCACCTTCTGACCGGCGCAGGTGGCCACCAGGTCCACCCGCACGGTGCGGGCCTCGTCGTCCAGCTTGGCGGCGACCTTGGCGACGACCTCGACGACCGCGCCCTTGTCGTCGTTCGGCACGACGACGGGCTTGGTGAAGCGCACGCCGTAGTCGACCAGGGCGCCCGGGTCACCCACCCAGTCGGTGACCACACGGATCGCCTCGGCCATGGTCCACATGCCGTGGGCGATCACGTCCGGGAGCCCGACCTCCTTGGCGAACTTCTCGTTCCAGTGGATCGGGTTGAAGTCGCCCGAGGCGCCCGCATAGCGCACCAGCGTGGCGCGGGTCACGGGGAAGGACTGCGCCGGCAGCTCGGTGCCGACCTCGACGTCGTCGTAAGAAACCGCGGCAGCCATCTCACGCCTCCTCGGCGGCACGCGCCACCAGCTTCGTGTGCGCGGTCACGACCAGCTCGCCGTCCGCGTCGTGCACCTCGCCACGGACCGTCACCACGTCGTTCCCCGCCAGCGACTTGATCGAGTCGATGGTGGAGGTGACCGTCAGCAGGTCGCCGGCGCGCACCGGGCGGACGTACTCGAACCGCTGATCACCGTGGACCACGCGGTCGTAGTCCAGCCCCAGCTTCGGATCCCGGACGACCTGGCCGGCGGCCTGGAAGGTGATCGCGAACACAAAGGTCGGCGGGGCGATCACATCGGGGTGGCCGAGCGCCCTGGCGGCCTCGGGGTCGGTGTACACCGGGTTGGCGTCGCCGACGGCCTCGGCGAACTCGCGGATCTTCTCCCGGCCGACCTCATAGGGGTCGGTCGCCGGATAGGTCCGCCCGACGAAGGACTGGTCGAGCGCCATGGCTCGGAACCTCCTGAGTGGACTGGGCTTGCGTACGTGCATACGCCATGAGGCCGCCCCCGGGAGCCGGGGGCGGCCTCATGAACGACCTGTTTGCGCTTAGCGCGTCTCGCGGTGCGCCGTGTGGGCGTTGCAGCGAGGGCAGTGCTTCTTCATCTCAAGACGGTCCGGGTCGTTACGCCGGTTCTTCTTGGTGATGTAGTTCCGCTCCTTGCACTCCACGCAGGCCAGCGTGATCTTCGGGCGGACGTCGGTGGCAGCCACGTGAGTGCTCCTTGACGGATGGACGGATTCAACGCAGAAAAGAGTAGCCGATCGGAGGACCGACCCCACAATCGGCTACTGTGTGTAGCGGCGACCGGACTTGAACCGGTGACACAGCGATTATGAGCCG
This sequence comes from Streptomyces sp. PKA51, assembly GCF_057552455.1. Taxonomy (NCBI): domain Bacteria; kingdom Bacillati; phylum Actinomycetota; class Actinomycetes; order Kitasatosporales; family Streptomycetaceae; genus Streptomyces; species Streptomyces sp. PKA51. The sequence continues at coordinate 134,749 of NZ_BAAJPZ010000007.1, read as the reverse complement.
CTTGCTCTACCGACTGAGCTACGCCGCTTTGATGAGGTTGATTCCCCCGTCCGAAGACGGGAGAACCTTCCCCACCAGAGCCCCAAAACGGAATCGAACCGTTGACCTTCTCCTTACCATGGAGACGCTCTGCCGACTGAGCTATTGGGGCGAGCGAGGAAGACATTACACGGTCTGCGGCCGAAGGTGAAATCCGTACCCGGCGGCCCCCTGCCAGCGCGTTCTTCCGGCGCGCCGGTACCCGCCGGATGCCCCGCCGCATCCCTCGTCGGATCCCCCGTCGGCGACCTGTGAAACCGCTGCCGATGCGGGCGCGCACACCGGCATCGGTACGAGCGCCGGTACGACTATTCAACGACTACCCGCCGCCTGCGCGAACCGGCTTCGCGCGCGGCCTACGCTCGGACAGCCGCGTGATCATGCCTGCCCCGGCCACCGGAGGATCGCGATGCCCGACAGTCAGCCGCAGCCCGCCGGCCACGGCGGCGACGCCGCCGCCCCGGCGCCGGGCGAGGGCGCGCTGGTGCTGTGCGGTGCCCGCCTCGCCGACGGGCGCGTGGTGGACGTACGCCTCAGCGGCGGCCGCATCGAGGCCGTCGGCACCGCCGGAAGCCTCGCCCCCGGCCCGCGCGTCGACCTCACCGGCTACCTGCTGCTGCCCGCGCCCGCCGAGCCCCACGCGCACTACGACACCGCCCTGACCGCCGACATCGGCGGCCCCGCCGCCCACACCCCCGAGGACGTCCAGCGCCGCGCCACCGAGGCCGCGCTGCTGCAGCTCGGGCACGGCGTCACGGCCGTCCGCAGCCACGTCCGCGTCGGCGACGTTGCGGGACTGCGGGCGCTCGAAGGCGTCCTGGCCGCGCGCCGGAGCCTGCAGACCCTCACCGATCTCACCGTCGTCGCCGTCCCCCGGCTGCTGACCGGCGCCGCGGGCGCCGACGGGCTCGCCGTCCTGCGCGACGCGGTCGCCATGGGCGCCACGGTCGTCGGCGGCTGCCCCGACCTCGACCCCGACCCCACCGGCTACGCCGAGGCCGTGCTCGCCCTCGCCGCCGACCACGGCTGCGCCGTCGACCTGCACACGGACGGCGGCGACCCGGGCCGGCTCGCCCGGCTCGCCGCCATGGCCGGCGGACTGCGCCCCGGCGTCACCGTGGGCCCCTGCGGCGCCCTGGCCCGCCTCCCCCGCGACCAGGCCGCCCGCGCGGGCCAGCAGCTCGCCGCGGCCGGCGTCACCGTCGTCTGCCTGCCCCAGGGCGACTGCAGCGCCCTCAGCGGCGGACGCAGCGCCTGGTGCGCCCCCGTACGGCTGCTGCGCGCCGTGGGCGTCCAGGTCGCCGCCGGCAGCGGCGCCCTGCGTGACGCGGCCAACCCCGTCGGCCGCGGCGACCCCCTGGAGGCCGCGTTCCTGCTGGCCTCGCACGCCGAGCTGTCCCCGGCGCAGGCGTACGAGGCGGTGAGCGCGCGGGCCCGTACGGCCATGGGGCTGCCCGAGGTACGCGTCGAGGCGGGCTTCCCCGCCGAGCTCCTGGCCGTCCGGGGCAGCGGCATCGCGAGCGCCCTGTCCCTGGGCTACAGCCGCCTGGTCGTCCACCAGGGGCGCGTCGTCGCCCGGACCAGCGCGGTGCGCGAGTACGGCGACCACGGGGGCGGCGGGGGCGGTGGAGGCGGCGGTACGTCCGAGGCGTACGGCGAGACGCACGGTGCGGCGGCCCTGGAGCTGCCCCGCCAGTCGCCACGGCAGTCGCCCCGCGGGGACGGGTCGGGCGGCGGATCGGGCGGCAGCTCGGGTGGCGGGCCGGCGAACGGGCCGGCGAACGGGCCGGCGTAGGGGCCCCGCGACGGGAGCGCTACGTTCGGTTACGGTCGGATCATGCGCATTGTCATCGCTGGAGGACACGGTCAGATCGCGCTGCGGCTGGAGCGGTTGCTCGCCGGGCGCGGGGACGAGGTGGCGGGGCTCATCCGCCGCCCGGAACAAGCAGGTGACCTACTGGCGGCGGGCGCCGAGCCCGTCGTGTGCGACCTGGAATCCGCGACGGTGGCGGACGTCGCCCGGCACCTGGAGAGCGCCGACGCCGCCGTCTTCGCCGCCGGCGCCGGGCCGGGCAGCGGCGCGGACCGCAAGGAGACCGTCGACCGCGGGGCCGCGGTGCTCTTCGCGGACGCGGCCGAGGCCGCCGGCGTCCGGCGGTTCGTGGTCGTTTCGTCCATGGGCGCCGACCGCGAACCGCCCGAGGGCACCGACCCCGTCTTCGCCGCCTACCTGCGGGCCAAGGGCGCCGCCGACGCGGACATCCGCTCGCGCGCCGGCCTGGACTGGACGATCCTGCGCCCGGGTCGGCTGACGGACGAGCCGGGCACGGGCCGGGTGACCCTGTCGGCGGGCTCCACGGGCCGCGGCGAGGTCTCCCGGGACGACGTGGCGGCGGTGCTGGCCGCCCTGCTGGACGAGCCGGAGCGCGGGGCGATGGGCCTGACGCTGGAGCTGATCGGCGGCGATACGCCGGTGGCGGAGGCGGTGAAGGCGCTCGGCTGAGGGCGGTACCGGTGGCGGGATGCCGCTGGTGAACGAAAGAGGCCCCTGACCGTGAAGTCAGGGGCCTCGTTCCGTGGCGGCGCCAGGATTCGAACCTGGGTAGGCTAAGCCGACGGATTTACAGTCCGCTCCCATTGGCCACTCGGGCACACCGCCATGGGAGTCACCTCGGTCGCTCTTTCGAGCTGCTCCGTGGCAACGACGTAAACCATACCCGATGACCTGGGGTGGTCCGCCACTCGGTTCACAGCCGGTCGATCGGGCCCCGGATGACTAGGCTGGCAGCGCGGCCCCCCGTAGGGCCGCGCCCCCCTGATGGATCTACGTACGAGGAGCCAACTCAATATGGCCGACTCCAGTTTCGACATCGTCTCGAAGGTCGAGCGGCAGGAGGTCGACAACGCCCTCAACCAGGCCGCCAAGGAGATCTCCACGCGCTACGACTTCAAGGGCGTCGGCGCCTCCATCGCATGGTCCGGCGACAAGATCGAGATGCGCGCCAACGGCGAGGACCGGGTCAAGGCCGTCCTCGACATCTTCCAGTCCAAGCTGATCAAGCGCGGCATCTCGCTCAAGGTCCTGGACGCCGGCGAGCCGCAGCTCTCCGGCAAGGAGTACAAGATCTTCGCCTCCATCCAGGAGGGCATCTCCCAGGAGAACGCCAAGAAGGTGGCCAAGATCATCCGCGATGAGGGCCCCAAGGGCGTCAAGGCCCAGGTCCAGGGCGAGGAGCTGCGGGTCAGCTCCAAGAGCCGCGACGACCTGCAGACCGTGATCGCGCTGCTGAAGGGCAAGGACTTCGACTTCGCGCTGCAGTTCACGAACTACCGCTAGGCGCGGCGGAGCGACTGGCTGACTGGCTGTCTGGCTGTCTGGCTGTCTGGCTGTCTGGCTGTCTGGCTGACGGACGAGGGCGCGTCCGGGACGGTTCGTACGAACCGTTTCGGACGCGCCCTCGTTGTTGGAGCAGCGGGTCAGCCGGTCAGCGGGTGGCGAAGGGCTGGTCGGAGGGGACGATCTCGCGCCCCAGGGGCATCAGCGAGATCGGGATCAGCTTGAAGTTCGCGATGCCCAGCGGGATGCCGATGATCGACAGGCACAGCGCGATGCCGGTGACGATGTGCCCCAGCGCCAGCCACCAGCCGGCGAAGACGAACCAGATCACGTTCCCGATAAGGGAGCCCGCGCCCGCGTCCCTGCGCTCGACGGTCGTCCGCCCGAACGGCCAGAACGCGTACGCCGCGATGCGGAACGAGGCGATGCCGAACGGGATCGTGACGATCAACAGACAGCAGATCAGCCCCGCGACCAGATAGCCCACCGCCATCCAGAACCCGCAGAGCACCAGCCAGACGACGTTCAGGATCAACCTCATGATTCAAGCCTCTCACCAGCATGGGTTCTGTGCTCCGTGAGACGTCTTGGGTTCGAATCCCAGTTCCTGCAGGTGGCTGACTGGTGCCCCTGAATGAACCCCTAGGGGTCCCGCCTAGTGGCAGAGAAGCAGGCTGAGGTCACTGTTGGGGTTCTCGATGCTCGCGTGTTCCACCCGCGCCTCCTCGCCGTCCTCGGGCTTCATGACCTGCAGATCCAGCAGAACCATTGCTTCGCTCACCTCCCTTGCAGGGAGGTTTTCCGGCAGGCCGTGGGCGCAGGCCCGATATGCCGGAAAATCGCGGCAATGGGGGAGAAGGTGCGGGCAGTTGTACGTAGGTGCAGGTCAGAGCTTTGGCTGGCTACGAGGGGAAGGGTGGGGGGTGCGGCTCGGTTCCCGGGCTGCGGGTGGGCGGGGTGCCGGTCGCCGTACTCGTGCCGTCGCGGGGTGAGGGTGCGTGAGGAGATCGCGCCGTCGGCTCGTGGCCGAGGGGGAGCCGGCTGCTGCCGCGATGTGGCTTGCGCCGGTGGAGACGCTCCGCTCGTTGTGCGTTGTGGGTGGCCGGGCGTCCGGGTACGGGCAGTGGTTGGTGCTACTTCAAGAAGTCGGGAATGTCCTCGAATTCGTCGTCCGGCTCGCGATACGGGCGCCTCATGAGGTTGGGGCAGGGCGGATAGTGGGTGTCGGCGGACGCGGGGAAGAGGAAGTTCGGCCCGGCGTACACCCACTTGACGTCGTTCGGCTCGGATTCCATGCGCCAACCTTACGAGCGCGGCGGCGGCCAGGTGCGGCGTACGTGCAGGGAATGGGTGGGTGGGGTGGTGAGCCTGCATCCGTCTGCGAAAACCACCGTGATGCTCTGCTGTTGGTGAAGGACCGCGCGGACACGATGGGCTTGCCGCCCGTCGAGGACGACGTCGCCTCGCTGCAGCATGTAGGCGAGGAGAATCACAGGGGCCGCTCCGCCCGGAGGACGGCCCAGACGCACTTGCCGACGCCGTTGCGGCCGCTGACACCCCAGCTGGAGGACAGGGCGGCGACGAGCGCAAGCCCTCGGCCGGGGCGCGGGTGGGTGGGGTCCGCGTCGTCGACGCGGATGCGTACGGTGTCGCGGGCCGGGTGCTCGAAGCACGTCCGGATGTGCCGATCGGGTGGTACGCGGGCGTGGACGACGGCGTTCGTCAGCAGCTCGGAGAGGACGACCAGGGATTCGTCCTCGATGGCCGTCAGGCGCCAGTCCGCCAGCGCTTTCCTCAACTCCGCGCGGGCCAGGGGGATGGAACGCGCTGTCGAGCGCCACCGGTGGGTGATGGTGGGGGCGTTGGTGAGCATGGGCCCATGCTCGGTGCCGTGGGTGAGCGCGCGATTCCCCCTGGGGGTCTCCCTCCGGTGGGTAGACTTGGCGCCCCGAACTGCCCTGTTGGGAGTGTTCAGTTGACCGCCGTACCGGAAGCCGTGCTCGCCCGCGAGGATGTGCGGGCGGCCCTGGCGCGTCACGACTTCGGGACGTTCTTCGCCCTCGTGCGGAAGTGGGGCGGGATCAGCTTCATGCGGATCGCGGACGCGTGCGACATGAAGCCGGAGCGGGTGGGCAGGCTGGCGCGTGGTGAGGGGCGCGTCACCAGCGTCGAGAAAATGGAGCGGATCGCCGACGGCCTCCGCGTCCCTGGTGCGCTCATCCGCCTCGCCCCCCGCCCCTGGGAGACGGCCGCCGTTCCGGCGGAGCCGTCGGGGGCGCCCTCCGGACCCGACATGGCCGCCGTGGAGTCCTTCCGCGCGGCCGACCGCCGGCTCGGGGGTGGGCACCTCTACGGTTCCGTCCTGCACTACCTGCACCACAGCCTGGCGCCCAGGCTGTTCGGCTGCGAGGCCGGCCATGATGCGGGGCAGGTGTTCCGGGCGGCGGCGTCGCTGACGGAGATGGCGGGCTGGATGGCCCACGACTCCGGTCGGGACGGGCGGGCCCGCGAGCACTTCGAGCAGGCGCTGGCCCTGGCGACCGCCGGGGCCGACCCTGCTCTCGGGGCCAACATCATGGCCAGCATGAGCCACCTCGCCCTACAAGTCGGCCGGCCGCGGGAAGCGGCTGTGCTGGCCCGCGAGGGACGGGGGCGCCTGGGCGCGCCCGTGCCGATGCTGTCGGCACGGCTGCATGCCATGGAGGCCCGGGCGCTCGCCCGGCTCGGGAATGAGCCCGCTGCCCGGAGGGCGCTGGACGCCGCAGAGCGGCAGATCGGCGTGTGCGAGGAGACCTCGGGCTGGCTGAGCTCGTTCGATGCCGCTGCCCTGGCCAGCGAGAGGGCCTTGGTCCTGCAGGACCTGGGGCTGTTGGCGGAGGCCGCCGTGGCGGCGGAATGCGCTGTGGCCCTGCGTTCGGGAGAACGTGCCAGGAGCCGGGTGTTCGGTCAGATCGCGCTGGCCACCATCCGCGTGCAGCAGCGCGAGCTGGAAGCCGCCTGCGAGACGGGACACCGCGCGCTGGGCGCCTGCGGGACGCTCGGGTCGGTACGAATCACCCACCAGCTGCAAGTGCTCGCGGCGACGATGGCTCCCCACCGGGGGGACCCGGCGGTGGCAGGCTTTCTTGACGCCCACGCCGACGTCCACCGGCGTCGCACGATCCTCATGGCTGCGGGATGAGCAGCGCGCCTCGACCGGGTACGGCCGAGTGGAACGCCTACCTCGCGGAGGGCAACGCGAAGCAGGCCAGGAAGCGTGTGGCCGCCGACGTCCTGCTCCGGGACGACCAGGGGCGTGTGCTGCTGGTGAAACCGACCTACAAGGAAGCGTGGGACCTGCCCGGCGGGATGGCCGAGGCCAACGAGTCGCCCCGGGACGCGGCCAGGCGCGAACTGCGGGAAGAACTCGGGCTGGTCGTGGAGCTGCGCGGCCTGCTGTGCGTCGACTGGGTGCCGCCGCACGGTCCGTGGGACGACCAACTGGCGTTCATATTCGACGGCGGCACGCTCGGGGCCGACCAGCGCAGGGTCCTCGGCCCGACGGACGACGAACTGTCCGCGTGCGCCTTCTTCGTCCCGGACGAAGCCCTCCTTCTGCTGCCCCCGCGCACACGGATGCGCGCTGCCGCGGCGCTGGCGGCACTGGGGGACGCAGTCCCCCGCTACCTGGAGGCCGGCCAAGCGTAAGGCCGGCCTCCAGTGGGAGTGTTACTTCGGCACCGTCCAGAGCTGCCGCTTGTTCGTGGTGGCGGTGGCGAGCTGGATCTTCGTGCCGTTGGCCGTGCTGCCGCCCGTCACGTCGAGGACCTTGCCGGAGGCGGTGTGGGCGATCTGGCCCTTCGCGTTGACCGACCAGCGCTGCGAGGCGTTGCCCTTGCAGTCGGAGAGGGTGACCTTGCTGCCGTCGGTGGTGAGGCACTTGCCGAGGGCGCGGATGCTGCCGTCCTGGGCGAGGATCCAGGACTGGGCGATGGTGTTGTTGCAGGTGTAGAGCTGGATCTGGGTGCCGTTGTCGGGCTTGGCGCCCTTGACGTCGAGGCACTTGGCGCCGAGGCCGGTGATGCTGCCCTGGGGCGGGACGGCGACGCCTGCGGCGGCGGCGAGGTGGCGCAGGCCCTGGACGTCGAACTGCTGGATGTAGGTGCCGGCGCGGCCGTCGGTGTAGCCGTGGTTGTCGGTGCACATGACGGGCTTTTCGCCGGAGTCCTTGCCGACGGCGCAGTCGCCGCGCTGGGGGCTGCGGTCGGCGTGGGTGAGGCCCATGGTGTGGCCGAGTTCGTGGCTGATGTGGTTGCGCATGAACGTCTCGCCCCAGCGGGGCAGGGGCTTGCCGTCGGCACTGAAGAAGGAGCTGTCGATGTAGGCGTGGCCGCTGGTGACGGTCTGCGGGAGGGAGTTGGAGATGAAGCCGCAGCTGAGGTTGAGGGTGCCGGTGCCGTCGTGGACGACCTTCCAGCCCTTCTGGCCGTTGTCGGCGGGGGGTACGCAGGGGCGCTTGAGGACGCCGATGACGATCTCGCCGCGGGGGCGGGAGTAGTTCCAGCCGACGGGCTTGGTGTCGACGGAGATGGGGAGGTTGGTGATGCGCTTGAGGTCGGCGGCGGTGGCCTTGACGTAGTGGCCGAGCCAGTCGACGGACTGCTGGTCGTAGAACTTGATGGTGTAGCCGGTGGCGAGCGACTTGGTGATGCCGTCGGCGATCTTCCAGCCCTCGCCCTGGGGGGCGGCAACCGTGGCGGCGAGCGCCGTCTTGGTGCGGGCGGGTGCGGCGTCGAGCGACATGACGCCGTTCCGGAAGACGGTGCCGTCGGTGGCGGAGACGGCGGTGTCCTGCGGGTCGGCGGTCGTCGGTGCCGCCGTGGCCGGTGTGGTGGTGCCCTCGGTGCCGAAGGCGCTGGGCGTGATCTGCGCGGTGACGGCGATGGCCGCCACGGCGCCCGCGGCGGCGACGGCTATGCGCTTGCCGGTGAGTCGCATGTCCTGTTCGGACCTTTCCCCGTGGGTTCAGTTGTGGGGAGAGATCCTAGGGTCACCCGAACGGAGCAGCGCAACGCGCCCCCCGGGGCGTGGCGTGGCCATGGTGGGTGCTCCGACTCCCACGACAGGACGGGGATTGCCATGCGTTCCGGTTCCAGGTTGTTGTTCTCGACTGCCATAGCCGCGGTCGTTCTCGTCGGTGGTGCGGCCGGCGGGGCGTACGCGGCGCCCCGCGACACCGATCTGCGGACGTGTATCGACGGGGGCGGGCTGCCGGAGGTGAAGGTGACCGGTGGGGTGCTGTCGTACACGGTCACCAAGGTGTGCAAGGGCGGGCAGCAGGACGGTCAGACCATCAGCTGAGGCGGCCGTCGTGGCCCGCCATCTGCTCCAGGCGGGCGATGCGCTCGCGCATGGGCGGGTGGGTGGAGAAGAGCTTCGACAGGCCCTCGCCCGGCCGGAACGGGTTGGCGATCATCATGTGGCTCGCCGTCTCCAGGCGCGGCTCGGGCGGCAGGGGCAGGCGCTGGGTGCCCAGTTCGAGCTTGCGCAGGGCGCCGGCCAGGGCCAGGGGGTCGCCGGTGAGGCGGGAGCCGGAGGCGTCGGCCTCGTACTCGCGGGAGCGGCTGACGGCGAGCTGGATGAGGGAGGCCGCGATGGGCCCCAGCAGCATGATCATGATCATGCCGACGATGCCGGGGCCCTCGTCGTCCTCGGAGCGGCCGAAGGGGATCAGCCAGGCGAAGTTGACCAGGAACATCACCACCGAGGCGAGCGCGCCGGCCACGGAGGAGATGAGGATGTCGCGGTTGTAGACGTGGCTGAGCTCGTGGCCGATGACGCCGCGCAGCTCGCGCTCGTCCAGCAGGCGCAGGATGCCCTCGGTGCAGCAGACGGCGGCGTTGCGCGGGTTGCGGCCGGTGGCGAAGGCGTTGGGGGCCTCGGTCGGGGAGATGTACAGGCGCGGCATCGGCTGGCGGGCGGCGGTGGAGAGCTCGCGCACCATGCGGTACAGCTGGGGGGCCTCGAATTCGCTGACGGGGCGGGCGCGCATGGCGCGCAGGGCCAGCTTGTCGCTGTTCCAGTAGGCGTAGGCGTTGGTGCCCACGGCGACGAGCACGGCGATGATCAGGCCCGCGCGGCCGAAGACGCTGCCGATGGCGATGATGAGGGCGGACAGTCCACCGAGGAGTACGGCGGTCCTGAGCCCGTTGTGCCGGCGGTGCACGGTACGCCCTCCAAGTGGTGCGGCAGGGGAACCCTTGAACCTGGTTTAACCAGTGGAACCTTTCGTACTGGTCAACGCCAGGCGAGGGCCGCCAGTTCCCTGATGCACGGCGGGCGCGGGGCGGCCGTCGCCCCTACAGGAGCGCTCCGGCGGCGAAGCGCAGCACCAGTTGCGGGGCGCCCGAGAGGACGACGCCGAGTACGGCCGCCAGGGTGATGGCCGCCGTGAGGGGGGCGGGGATGCGCAGCTTCGCGGGGGCCGCCGTCTGCGCCGGGCGGAACAGCAGTGCCGTCCACTGCAGGTAGTAGTAGAGGGCGATCACGACGTTGACGGCCATGACGACCGCCAGCCAGCCCAGCCCCGCGTCCACGGCGGCCGAGAAGACGGTCACCTTGGCGAACAGGCCGATGATCCCCGGCGGCAGTCCGGCGAGGCACAGCAGGAAGAAGCCCAGGGCGAGGGCCGCCAGCGGGCTGCGGGCGTACAGGCCGCGGTAGTCGGCGAGGCGGTTGGCCGGGCTGGTGCGGGCGACGAGGGCGGCCACCGCGAAGGCGCCGAGGTTCACGGCCGCGTACATCAGGGCGTAGGCGACGGTGGAGCCGATGGCGTGGCCGGGGCGGTCGGTGTGGCCGGCGGCGGCGACGGGGACGAGGAGGTAGCCCGCCTGGCCGACGGAGGACCAGGCCAGCAGGCGGACGGCGCTGTGGGCGCGGTCGGGGCGCTGGCGCAGGGCGGCGACGTTGCCGGCGGTCATGGTGAGGGCGGCGAGCACGGCGAGGGCGGGGCCCCACACGTGCGCGTACGCCGGGAAGGCGACGACCGTCACGAGGATGAGGCCGGTGAAGCCGACGGCCTTGCCGACGACCGACAGGTACGCGGCGACGGGCACGGGGGCGCCGACGTAGGTGTCGGGCACCCAGAAGTGGAAGGGCGCGGCGGCGGTCTTGAAGGCGAAGCCGACGAGGGTGAGGGCGATGCCCGTCTTGGCGAGGACGGCCAGGCGCGGGTCGGTGTGGCCGAGGCCGGCGGCGATGCCGGTCAGGTGCAGGGTGCCGGTGGCGGCGTAGACGAAGCTCGCGCCCAGCAGCGTGACCGCGGTGGCGGTGACGGAGGACAGGAAGAACTTCAGGGCCGCTTCGGAGGAGCGGCGGTCGCCGCGGCGCATGCCGACGAGGGCGAAGGCGGGCAGCGAGGCCACTTCGAGGGCGACGACGAGGGTGGCGAGGTCGCGGGAGGCGGGCAGCAGGGCGGCGCCGGCGGCCGAGGAAAGCAGCAGGAACCAGAATTCGCCGGCGGGCAGCTTGTGGTCGGCGATCGCGCTGAGGGACAGCAGGCCCGTCAGCAGGGCGCCGCCGAGGACGAGGAACTGCACGACGAGCGTGAAGTGGTCGGCCACGTAGCTGCAGGAGGAGGCCCGTCCGACGATGCAGAAGGTGGAGCGGTCGCCGTCCAGCAGCGGCAGCAGCGCGAGTCCGGCGGCGAGGAGTCCGCCGAGGGAGAGCCAGCCGAGGAGCGGCTTGCGCTCCTCGGGCAGGAAGAGGTCGGCGACCAGGACGACGAGCGCGACGAGCGCGACGAGCGTCGGCGGGGCGATGGCGAGCCAGTCGACGGACTGGACCAGCGAACCCATCACTTGCCTCCTGCGAGGAGCTGCTGAACGGCAGGGTCGGTGAGGCCGATGAGGGCCGCGGGCCACAGCCCGGCGAGGACGGTGAGGGCCACGAGCGGACTCCAGGCGGCGAACTCGTAGCCGTGGACGTCGGCCAGGGCCGGGGTCTCGTCGCGCTTCTCGCCCATGCACACCCGGCGCACCACGACCAGCAGGTACGCGGCGGTGAGGAGGGTGCCGAGGCCGGCGAGGGCCATGAAGGTGAGGAACGCGGGGCGGCTGAGCCCGTCGGCGGGGCGGAAGGAGGCGAACATGGCGAGCATCTCGCCCCAGAACCCGGCGAGCCCCGGCAGGCCGAGGGAGGCCACTGCGCCGAAGGCGAGGAGGCCGCCCAGGCGGGGGGCGCGGCCGTACAGGGCCGCGCCGGTGGCGCCGGAGAGACTGTCGAGGTCGGAGGTACCGTAGCGGTCCTTCAGGGCGCCGACGAGGAAGAAGAGCAGTCCGGTGATCAGGCCGTGGGCGACGTTGGCGAACAGCGCGCCGTTGACGCCGGTCGGGGTCAGGGTGGCGATGCCCAGCAGCACGAAGCCCATGTGGCCGACCGAGGAGTAGGCGATCAGGCGCTTGAGATCGCCCTTGCCGCCCGAGCGGGCCAGGGCCAGGCACACCAGGGAGCCGTAGACGATGCCGACGGCCGCGAAGGCGGCCAGGTAGGGCGCGAAGGTGTGCGCGCCGTCCGGCACGATCGGCAGCAGGATGCGCACGAAACCGTAGGTGCCCATCTTCAGCAGGACGCCCGCCAGCAGCACCGAGCCGACCGTGGGGGCGGAGGTGTGGGCGTCCGGCAGCCAGGTGTGCAGGGGCCACATGGGGGCCTTGACGGCCAGTCCGACACCGATGGCCAGGGCGGCGACGAGCTGGGTGGTGTGGCTCAGGGACGACCCGTTGTCAGTGGCGAGTGCCACCATGTCGAACGTGCCGCCCTTGATCCCGACCAGGAGGAGGCCGAGCAGCATCACCACGGAGCCGAGCAGCGTGTAGAGGATGAACCGCCACGCGGCGGGTCCCCGCCCCTCGCCGCCCCAGCGGGCGATGAGGAAGTACATCGGGATGAGCACCATCTCGAAGGCGAGGAAGAACAGCATCAGGTCGAGGACGGCGAAGGTCGCGAGGGTGCCGGCCTCCAGGACGAGCAGCAGCGCCACGAATGCCTTGGGAGACGGGCCCTCGGGCATGCGGTGGTAGCTGTACAGCGCGCTGAGGAAGGTCAGCAGCGCGGTCAGCACGAGGAGGGGGAGCGAGACGCCGTCCACGCCGAGGTGGATGCGGATGCCGAGCGCGGGGATCCAGCCGACGTCCGTGGTCGCCTGCATGCGCGCCGGGTGGTCGTGGTCGAAACCGGCGGCGAGGGCCACGGCCAGGGCGAGGACGGCACCGGTGACGGTGACGCCGTGCCGCAGCACGGCCTGCTCGGGGCTGGTGCCCTTCAGGCCGGGCGGGGCCGGCAGCAGGGCGGCGACGGCGCCGATCAGGGGCACGACGACGATCGCGGCGAGGAGGATCTGCATGACGGTGTGACTCATGGTCTTGCGCTCACGCTCCCGTGGCGAGCAGCACGGCGGCGACGGCCAGGACGACGGAACCGGCGAGGAGGGCGCCGAGGTAGGTCTGCACGTTGCCGGTCTGCGCCCGGCGCACGGCCGCGCCCAGCAGACCGGGGGCGGTGCCGGCCCCGCGCACGTACCCGTCGACGACCTCGCGGTCGAGGAAGCGGGCGAGCCGCGCGGCGCCGCGCGCGGGCCGCACGAGGAGCGCGGAGTACACGGCGTCCAGGTGGAAGCCGCTGACGGCGTGCCGGTGCAGGGGGCCCAGCAGGAGCCGGCCGGGGTCGGCCGGGTCCGGGGCGCCGGCGATGCCGCCGTAGGCGGCCTCGTGGGTGGCGATGCTCTCCTCCTCGGAGACGTACGGCGCCTCGCGCGGGTCGGCGGCGACCGCGCCGAGCGGCGTACGGGCGGCCAGCGCGGCGCTGCGCCGCCAGGCCGCGTACGTGACGAGCACGCCGGCGAGCGCGCAGCCGGTGGACAGCACGGAGGTGGTGAGCGTCGGGGTCAGCGACCGCCCGTCGAACCAGTCGGGCAGCCGCCAGGCGGCCAGGCCGAAGGCGGCGGTGGGCACGAACAGCACCCACAGCACGGCGGTCATGGCCGCCGGTTCCCGGCCGTGGTCCGGGGCCTTCGTGCCGCGCCCGTGGAAGGCGAGCAGCCACAGGCGGGCGGCGTAGGCGGCGGTGAGCACGGCGGTGAGCAGTCCGGCGACGAGCACCGTCCAGCCGGCCGGGCCGGCCGCGGCGGCGGGGATGCCGTGGGCCTCGCCCGCGGTGGCCCGCTCGGCGGCGCCCAGGACGGCCTCCTTGGAGAAGAAGCCGCTGAACGGCGGGATCGCGGCCAGCGCCAGCAGGCCGACGGTCATCGTCCAGTACGCGTCCGGGACGCGCCGGGCCAGGCCGCTCATGCGGGAGGTCGCGGCCAGCGAGTTGGTGCCGGCCGCGTGGATGACCGCGCCCGCGCCGAGGAACAGCAGCGCCTTGAAGGCGCCGTGCGACAGGAGGTGGAAGACGGCGGCGCCGCGGTCGCCGACGGCCAGGGCACCGGTCATGTAGCCGAGCTGGCCGACGGTCGAGTAGGCGAGGACGCGTTTGATGTCGTCCTGGGCGAGCGCGGCCAGGGCCGAGCCGACCATCGTCACCGCGGCCATCACGGCGAGCACGACCAGCGCCGCCGCGGAGGCGGCGAAGACGGGCAGCAGCCGGGCGACGAGGTAGACGCCGGCCGCGACCATCGTCGCGGCGTGGATCAGCGCGGAGACGGGCGTGGGGCCCGCCATCGCGTCGGGCAGCCACGTGTGCAGGGGGAACTGCGCCGACTTGCCCGCCACGCCCGCGAGCAGCAGCAGCGCCTCCAGCGTGGGGTGCGTGAGGTCGCCGGCCGCGGCCGTGGTGAGGATGCCGTTGATCCGGAACGTTCCGGCGTCGGCGGCCAGCGCGAAGACGCCGATCAGGAAGGGGACGTCGCCCAGCTTCGTGACCAGGAACGCCTTCAGGGACGCCGCCCGGGCGGCCTCGGTCTCCCAGTAGTGGCCGACCAGGAAGTACGAGCAGATGCCCATGATCTCCCAGCCGACCAGCAGCACCATCAGGTCGCCCGAGTAGACGACGAGGAGCATCGCGGACGTGAACAGGGAGACCAGCGCCGCGTACGAGGGGTAGCGGGGGTCGTCGCGCAGGTACGCCGTCGAGTACACCTGCACGCAGGTGGCCACCACGCCGACCAGCACCGCCACCAGCACGGCGAAGCCGTCCAGGTGCAGGGCCAGGTCGATCGGCACCGAGCCGGTCGGGGTCAGCCGCGTGGCGGCGTCGATCGCCTCGCCCGGGCCGCTGCCGCCGCCCTGCCGGCAGGCGACGACGACCGCGAGCACGGCCGCCGCCAGCGTCGGCAGCACGGCCAGCGGCCGTACGAAACCGGGCGCGCGGCGGCCCGTCAGCAGGCCGGCGAGCGCGCCGAGGAAGGGCAGCAGGGGAACGAGGACGGCGGTGGTCGTGGTGCTCACGCGGCGGCCTCCGCCTTCTCCTGCGTCCCGGCCGCGGGCCCGGGCTCCTCCGGCGCGTCGTCCCGCAGGTCGCGCAGCCGGTCGACGTCGGCGGTGCCGCGGTTGCGGTACACCATCAGGACGATCGCCAGGCCGATGCCGATCTCGGCGGCGGCGATGGCGATCGTGAACAGGGTCAGCGCCTGACCGGCGTGCAGCGCGTCGCGCAGCCACACGTCGAAGGCGACGAGGTTGAGGTTGACGGCGTTGAGCATCAGCTCGACGGACATCAGCACCAGGATCGCGTTGCGCCGGGCCAGCACGCCGTACAGGCCCGTGCAGAAGAGGAGGGCGGCCAGCACGGCCGGGTACACCAGGTGCATCAGCGCTGCTCCTCCTTCTTCCTGCGGGACAGCACGATCGCACCCACCAGCGCCGCCAGCAGCAGCACCGACAGCGCTTCGAACGGCAGCACCCAGTGCCGGAAGAGGATCTCCCCCGACACCTTCGTGGTGCCCTGCGGCGCGCCGTCCAGATCGATCCACGTCGTACGGAAGGCGTCGACGACCACCCACACCAGGGCCGCGGCCGCGGCACCCGCCACGGCCAGAGCGGCCCAGCGGTTGCCGGAGTCGGCGTCCGGGGAACGGCCGATGGGAGCCCTGGTGAGCATGAGCCCGAAGAGCAGCAGCACCACCACCGAGCCGACGTAGATCAGCACCTGCACCCAGGCGATGAACTCCGCCGTCAGCAGCAGGTACTCCACGGCCAGCCCGCCCAGCGCCACGACCAGCCACAGGGCCGCGTGCACCAGCTGCCGGGTCGTGACGGCGACCGCCGCGGCGCCCAGGGTCACCACACCGACGAGCAGGAAGGCGATCTCCACGCCGGAGGGGGAGAGAAAGGCGGGAGCCACTGCCGCGCTCATGCGCCCTCCTCCTTCGCTTGTGCTGCCAGTTTCTCGGCGGTCTTGCGCGCCGCCGCGATCTCCTTCGGCTCCTCCGCCGCCGCGTCGAGCGCCGGCGGCTCCGGAACCGTCCACATCCACTCGCGGAGCTTGTCCCGCTCGTGCGTCAGCTCCTGGATGTCGGTCTCCGCGTACTCGAACTCCGGCGACCAGAACAACGCGTCGAACGGACACACCTCGATGCAGATGCCGCAGTACATGCACAACGCGAAGTCGATCGCGAAGCGGTCCAGCACATTGCGGCTGCGCTCGCGGCCGCCCGGCACCGCCGCCGGCACGGTCTCCTTGTGGGAGTCGATGTAGATGCACCAGTCCGGGCACTCACGGGCGCACAGCATGCACACCGTGCAGTTCTCCTCGAACAACCCGATCACACCGCGCGTACGCGGCGGCAGCTCCGGCTGCGCATCCGGGTACTGCACGGTCTGCGCACGCCGCGTCATCGTCCGCAGCGTGACCGCCAGCCCCTTGGCCAGACCCGATCCGGGAACGCCCATCACTGCATCACCACCTTCACGACACCCGTGAGCGCGATCTGCGCCAGAGCCAGCGGGATCAGCACCGTCCAGGCCAGCTTCTGCAGCTGGTCCTCGCGCAGCCGCGGATAGCTCACCCGCAGCCAGATCACGACGAAGGCGAGGACCGCCGTCTTCAGCAGCGTCCACAGCCAGCCCAGACCGTCGGCCCCGAACGGGCCGTGCCACCCACCGAGGAACAGCACGGTCGTCAGACCGCACAGCACCACGATGCCGGCGTACTCGGCGAGCAGGAACATCGCGAACCGCAGACCCGTGTACTCGGTGTACGCACCGAAAATGATCTCCGAATCGGCCACCGGCATGTCGAACGGCGGCCGCTGCAGCTCGGCCAGGCCCGCGGTGAAGAACACCAGCCCGCCCACGATCTGCCACGGCACCCACCACCAGTGGAAGGCGTCCACGATGCCCGGCAGCGACACCGTGCCCGCCGCCATCGCGACGGACGCGGCCGCCAGCAGCATCGGCAGCTCGTAGGCCAGCAACTGCGCGGCGGTCCGCAGACCCCCCAGCAGGGAGAACTTGTTCGCCGAGGCCCAGCCGGCCATCAGCGAACCGAGCACGCCCACGCCCATCACGGCGAGCACGAAGAAGATCCCGGCGTCGACCACCTGCCCGACGGCATTGCCGGGCCCTATGGGCAGGGCCACCAGAACCAGCAGGTACGGCAGCAACGCCACGGCCGGCGCCAATTGGAACACGCGCCGGTCGGCATCCCGCGGGACGACGTCCTCCTTCTGCGCGAACTTCACCCCGTCCGCCACCAGCTGCGCCCACCCGTGGAACCCACCGGCGTACATCGGCCCCAGCCGGCCCTGCATGTGCGCCATCACCTTGTGCTCGGTCTGCCCGATGACGAGCGGAAGCACGAGGAAGACGACGAAGACGGCGAGCAGACGCAGCACGACGTCGACGCTCTCGCTGCTCATGCGCTCTCGCCTCCGGCGGGGTTCGTACGTGTTCGGGGCCCGGCCCCGGAATCCTTGCCGCCACCCGTGCGGGGGGCGGCGCCGTCCGGCGCGTCCGGCTCCGCCGGAGCCGGCGGCTCGGGTCCGTCGCCGTCACCCGGCGCGGGCGCGGCGTCCGGCTCCGCCGGACCCGACGGTTCGGGCTGAGCACCGTCGCGGGTGGCGGCACCGTCGCCCGAGGCGGGCGTGCCCTCGCCCGCGGGCTGGGGTGCGTCCGACTCCGCCGGACCCGGCGATTCCGGCTGAGCACCGTCGCGGCGGGAAGGGGTGGCAGCGCCATCAGCCGGCTGGGCCGACGCGGGCGCGGCGTCCGGCGCGGGTGTGCCGCCCGACGCGGGCGCGGCGTCCGGCGCGGGCGCGGCGTCCGGCGCGGGTGCGGCGTCCGTGGGCTGGGGTGCGTCCGACTCCGCCGGACCCGGCCGCTCGGGCTGAGCGCCGTCGCGGCGGGAAGGGGTGACAGCGCCGTCAGCCGGCTGGGCCGACGCGGGCGCGGCGTCCGTGGGCTGGGGTGCGTCCGACTCCGCCGGACCCGGCCGCTCGGGCTGAGCGCCGTCGCGGCGGGAAGGAGTGGCAGCGCCGTCAGCCGGCTGGGCCGGGGCGGGCGTGCCCGACTGGGGGGCTTCCGGCTCCGCCGGAGTCGGCGGCTCGGGCTGCGGGGTCGTCGTGGGCTCGTCGAAGGCCGGGCGGGCGTGGTGCCAGGGGGCGTCCGACGAGCGCGGGGCCGGGCGCGGCGCGGGCGCCGTACCTTCCGCCTGCTGGCTTGCCGAGCCGTCCGCCGCCGAGCGGGTGCGGCGCGGCGCCGCCGGCGCCTGGCTCGCCGAGCCCTCGCTTGCACTGCGCGTCCGCCGCGGAGCGGCCTGGCTCGCCGAGCCCTCGCTTGCGCTGCGCGCCCGCCGTGGAGCGGCCTGGCTCGCCGAGCCCTCTGTCGCGGTGCGCGCGCGCCGCGGGGGCGTGGCGCGGTCGCCGGACGGCGCCCGGCGCTCCGGGCGGGTCGGGGCCGGGGGGAGCTGGCCCTTGAGGGGGCCCCATTCGTTGGGGTCGGGGACGCCCGGGGGGAGCATCTGGCGGCGCTTGGGGCCGCCCTCGGCGCCTTCGCCCGGTTCCTTGGCGCCCGGCCATGCCTTGACCACGCGGGCGGCGAGGACGAAGTCCTTGCGCAGGGGGTGGCCCTCGAAGCCCTCCGGCAGGAGCAACGGCTCCAGGTGCGGGTGGCCCGCGAAGTCGATGCCGAACATCTCGTGCGTCTCGCGCTCGTGCCATGCCGCGCCCGCGTAGACGCCGGTCGCCGTCGGCAGGGTGGCGGCGTCGTGGGGGACGGTCGTGCGCAGGAGCAGGCGGCGCGGGGCGGCGCCGTGTTCCGCCGGCAGGGCGGCCACGTGGGCACAGACGCGCAGGCCGGTGCCGGGTTCGTCGACGGCGCTGAGCCAGTCGAAGAAGGTGCAGCCGAGCACGTCGCGCGCGGTGGTCAGGGCGGGGAGCCACGCCTGGGCGGGGACGTCGACCGTGAGCAGGTCGTAGGACTCCTCGGCGGTCGCGTCCGCGCCGAAGAGGTCGGTGGCGCCGCGCGGCAGCCATCCCACCGTGGGCTCGCTCATCGTTCCGTCTCCTCGGGGGCCGGCGTGGGCGCCGGCGGCGGGGTGATCAGTCCGCTGCGCAGTTGTCCGGCCGTGGCGGCGCCCGCGCCGGTGGTTGCGTAGCGCTCGCCGAGGGACTCCTGGGCGATCTTCTCCTGGAGCTTGAGGATGCCCTGCAGGAGCGCTTCGGGGCGGGGCGGGCAGCCGGGGACGTAGACGTCGACGGGGATGATCTGGTCGACGCCCTTGGTGACGGAGTAGGAGTCCCAGTAGGGCCCGCCGCAGTTGGAGCAGGCGCCGAAGGAGATCACGTACTTCGGTTCGGGCATTTGTTCGTAGAGCCGCTTGACCGCGGGCGCCATCTTGTCCGTCACCGTGCCGGAGACGATCATGAGGTCGGCCTGGCGCGGTCCGGGGGCGAAGGGGATGACGCCGAGCCGGATGAAGTCGTGGCGGGCCATGGATGCGGCGATGAATTCGATCGCGCAGCAGGCGAGCCCGAAGTTGAACACCCACAGGCTGTAGCGGCGTCCCCAGTTGAGGACGACCTTCATGGGCTCGGGGGCGAGCCGGGCGAGCGGCCCGAGGCTCCTGCGTGTCACGTCCATTCCAGGACGCCCTTCTTCCATGCGTACAACAGGCCCACGGCGAGGAAGCCGAGGAAGACGAACATCTCCACCAGCGTCGCTCCGCCGAAGCCCGGTGCGGCGAACACCGTCGCCCAGGGGAACAGGAAGATCGAGTCCACCGCGAAGATCACGTACAGGAAGGCGTAGACGTAGTAGCGCACCTGCGTGTGCGCCCAGCCCTCGCCGACCGGGTCGACGCCGCACTCGTACGTCAGCAGTTTCTCCGGCGTCGGTACCACCGGCCGCAGCAGCCGGCCCGCGGTGAACGCGACGACGACGAAGAGCACGCCGATCGCCGCGAGCAGCCCGACCACGGCGTAGCCGTGGAAGTAGTCCGCCGCGAGCCGGACCTCGGCGCCGCTGGTGCGCACGGTCGCCTTCGGCACGTCCGCCCCTCGCTCCCTGTCCTGTTTGTTCGACGATCTGTACGCACGCGAGTCTAGGCCCTGCCCGGGGCCGGGTGGGCCGCCGCGGTCCGTGGGGCGGGCGGGGCGGGGGGTGGGGTTATCCCCACCGGAGCTCCCCCACGACCCCCATGGCGGTGGGGGGCGGGGCCCGGGCAGGCTTGCGTCATGACCGCCCGCACCACCTCGGACCTCAGCGGCGACGAGGCGCTTCCGCCCGTTCGCCCGGCCTTCTCCGCCACCACATGGAAGGAGGTCGTCCACTTGCTGCTGAACCTCGCGGAGGGCATCGGCGGCTTCCTCTACATCTCCTTGTGGCTCTATGCCGGCGTGGCCCTGTCGGTGACCGTGGTGGGCCTGCCGCTGCTGGCCGCCGGCCTGACGGGCGCGCGGGTGCTCGGGCGCATCGAGCGCAGGCGGGCGCGCGCCCTGCTGGGCGTGCGCGTCAACGAGCCGAGCCGGCTGCAGCGGCTGGGCGCCCAGGGGGTGCTCGCCCGCATGTGGAGATCGCTGCGGGACCCGGTGGGGTGGCGCAGCACGCTGTACGCGTTCATCAGATTGCCATGGGGCGTTCTCACGTTCGCCGTCACGCTGGTCTCCCTCCTGGTGGCGTGGCCGCTGCTGGGCTGGATCACGCGGGGGCTGTCGAACGTGGACCGGGCGATGGTGCGCGGGCTGCTGTCGCCCTCCGGCGAGCTGGAGCGGCGGATCGCGGAGCTGGAGGAGGACCGCGGCGTCGTCGTGGACACCGCCGCCGCCGACCTGCGCCGCATCGAGCGCGATCTGCACGACGGCGCCCAGGCGCGGCTGGTCGCCCTGGCGATGGGGCTGGGCCTGGCGAAGGAGAAGGTGCTGGAGGACCCGGACGCGGCGGCCCGCATGGTGGACGAGGCGCACGGCGAGGTGAAGCTGGCCCTGCAGGAGCTGCGCGACCTGGCCCGCGGGATCCATCCGGCGATCCTCACCGACCGCGGTCTCGGCCCGGCGCTGTCCTCCGTCGCCGCCCGCTGCACGGTCCCCGTCACTGTCACCGCCGACCTGCGGGACCGGCCGGCACCCGCCATCGAGGGCATCGCCTACTTCACCGTCTCCGAACTCCTGCAGAACATCAGCAAGCACAGCCACGCCTCCAAGGCCGAGATCCGCGTGTGGAAGAAGGGCGACCGTCTCCACCTGCGCGTCAGCGACGACGGCCGCGGCGGCGCCTCCTCCGCGCACGGCAGCGGCCTGGCCGGGCTCGCCGAACGCCTGGGCTCCGTCGACGGCGCCCTCACCGTCGACTCCCCTGCAGGCGGACCCACCACCGTCACCGCCGAACTCCCCTGGCGCAGCCGTTGACGCCGCCGGGGGTGGGGTTTCCCCCACCCCCGGGACGCCCGCTCCCCTCATGGCCCGGGCGGCTCCCGCCCGGGAGCCTGGAAGGGACGACGACGACCGCGCCCGACCCGGCGCGCCACTCCAGGAGAACGGACGACGAGATGGCCCTCCCCCACGGACACACCGCGCCGGCGGCGCCCCGGCGGTCACGGGTGCCGGCCGCGCTGCGCGCCCCGCTGGCGGGCCGCACCTGGCGCGAGTTCCTGTACCTGATGCTCGGCCTGCCGATCGCGGTGCTCACCTTCGCGTACGGGACGGTCATGACCAGCCTCAGCGTGGGCCTGCTGGTGACCTTCCTCGGCGTGCCGCTGCTGGCGGCCACCCTGGCGGGGGCGCGCGGGCTGGGCGCGCTGGAGCGGGCGCGGGCCCGGGCGCTGCTGGACCTGCGGGTCGGCGACCCGGAGCCCGTACGCCCGCGGCCGGCCCGCGCCGGGCGCAAGGCCCGCGGCGAGCTGATGACCTGGGTGGGCGCGCTGCTGCGGAGCGGGGCGTCCTGGCGGCACCTGCTCTACACGGTGCTGTGCCTGCCGTGGGCGATCTTCTCCTTCGTCGTGGCGCTCGTCGTCACCGTGATCGGCTGGATGCTGTTCCTGTACCCGGCGTGGCTGTGGGTGCCGAAGACCTACCTCGGCCATCCCGGCATCCAGCTGTACGGCGACTCGGACGGCCACGCGTACTACGTGGACAGCCCGCTCGAGGTCGGCGCGACCTGCCTCCTCGGCCTGCTGCTGGTGCTGGCGACGCCGGGGCTGCTGCACGGCCTGACGACGGTCAACCGGCTGCTGGTGTCGGGGCTGCTGGGCCCGTCGGTGCTGGCCGCGCGCGTGTCGGAACTGGAGGAGGACCGCGGCGTGGCCGTGGACACCGCCGCCGCCGATCTGCGCCGCATCGAGCGCGACCTGCACGACGGCGCCCAGGCCCGCCTGGCCGCCCTCGCCATGGACCTGGGGATGGCGAAGGACAAGGCGCACTCCGATCCGCAGGCCGCCGCCCGTCTGGTGGACGAGGCGCACGGCGAGGTGAAGCTCGCCCTGCAGGAGCTGCGCGACCTGGCCCGCGGCATCCACCCCGCGATCCTCACCGACCGCGGCCTCGGCCCGGCCCTGTCCTCCGTCGCCGCCCGCTGCACGGTCCCCGTCACCGTCACCGCCGACCTCCCCGACCGCCCCGCACCCGCCATCGAGGGCATCGCCTACTTCACCGTCTCCGAACTCCTGCAGAACATCAGCAAGCACAGCCACGCCACCAAAGCCGAGATCCGCGTGTGGAAGAAGGGCAACCGCCTCCACCTGCGCGTCACCGACGACGGCCGCGGCGGCGCCACGACCGCCCACGGCTCCGGGCTCGCCGGCCTCGCCGAACGCCTGGGCTCCGTCGACGGCGCCCTCACCGTCGACTCCCCCGCCGGCGGACCCACCACCGTCACCGCCGAACTCCCCTGGCGCAGCCGCTGACGCCGCTCCGTCACCCGGGATGCTGCGATGCTGGTGGGCAGTCGGCAGGGCTGCCCACGGGGGGTGGCGTCGCCAGGGTGACCGGAGGTCGGATCGTGCAGGACGCGGTGCAGCGGGTGCGGGTGGTCATCGCCGAGGACTCGGTGCTGCTGCGGGAGGGCCTGACCCGGCTGCTGACCGATCGCGGTCACGAGGTCGTGGCCGGCGTGGGCGACGCGGAGGCCCTGCTCAAGACGGTCGCCGAACTGGCCGCCGAGGGCGCGCTGCCGGACGTCGTGGTCGCCGACGTGCGGATGCCCCCGACCCACACCGACGAGGGCGTGCGCGCGGCGGTGCGGCTGCGCGGCGACCATCCGCAGCTGGGCGTGCTGGTGCTCTCGCAGTACGTCGAGGAGCAGTACGCCACGGAGCTGCTGGCCGGCAGCAGCCGTGGCGTGGGCTATCTGCTGAAGGACCGGGTCGCCGACGTGCGCGAGTTCGTGGATGCGGTGGTGCGGGTGGCCGGCGGGGGCACCGCGCTGGACCCGGAGGTCGTCGCCCAGCTGCTGGGCCGCAGCCGCAAGCAGGACGTCCTGGCGGGGCTCACCCCGCGGGAGCGGGAGGTGCTGGGCCTGATGGCCGAGGGCCGCACGAATTCGGCCATCGCCAAGCAGCTGGTGGTCAGCGACGGCGCGGTGGAGAAGCACATCAGCAACATCTTCCTCAAGCTGGGGCTCGCGCCGAGCGAGGGTGACCACCGCCGGGTGCTGGCGGTGCTGACGTACCTGCGCTCGTGACCGGCGGGCGGCGGCCCGGGCCTGTCCGACGAGCGGTCCCGCCCGGCGGAGCTGTGCCCTCCGCTGTTGATTCGTTGATCCATCCAAGGAAGGCCGACCTTGCCACCGTAGGATGGCGGGGGAAGGCCGGACGCGCCACCATGTGGCCCGGCTCCGCCACAAGGGAGGTCCGAAGCAGTGACCAGCGAGGTCAGCAGCCCGGCCGAGCAGGCCGGCGGCGCGCCCGCCGCCAAGGAGATCCGTCGGTTGGACCGGGTCATCATCCGCTTCGCGGGTGACTCCGGTGATGGCATGCAGCTGACGGGAGACCGGTTCACGTCGGAGACGGCATCGTTCGGCAACGACTTGTCGACGCTGCCGAACTTCCCCGCCGAGATCCGTGCTCCTGCCGGAACGCTGCCGGGAGTGTCGTCCTTCCAGCTCCACTTCGCCGACCACGACATCCTCACCCCCGGTGACGCGCCGGACGTCCTGGTGGCGATGAACCCGGCGGCCCTGAAGGCGAACGTGGGCGATCTGCCGCGGGGCGCGCAGATCATCGTCAACACCGACGAGTTCGCCAAGCGCCCGATGGCGAAGGTGGGATACGACAGCAACCCGCTCGAGGACGGCTCGCTGGACGCCTACCACCTGCACAAGGTGCCGCTGACGACGCTGACGATCGAGGCGCTCAAGGAGTTCGGGCTCTCCCGCAAGGAGGCCGAGCGCAGCAAGAACATGTTCGCGCTGGGCCTGCTGTCGTGGATGTACCACCGGCCGACGGAGACGACCGAGGCGTTCCTGCGCAAGAAGTTCGCGAAGAAGCCGCAGATCGCCGAGGCGAACGTGGCGGCGTTCCGGGCGGGCTGGAACTTCGGCGAGACCACGGAGGACTTCGCCGTCTCCTACGAGGTGGCCCCCGCCACCTCCGCGTTCCCGCCGGGCACCTACCGCAACATCTCCGGCAACCTCGCCCTGGCGTACGGCCTGATCGCCGCCGCGCAGCAGGCGGACCTGCCGCTGTTCCTCGGCTCGTACCCGATCACGCCGGCCTCCGACATCCTGCACGAGCTGTCGAAGCACAAGAACTTCGGCGTGCGCACCTTCCAGGCCGAGGACGAGATCGCCGGCATCGGCGCCGCGCTCGGCGCGGCCTTCGGCGGCTCCCTGGCGGTGACCACCACCTCGGGCCCGGGCGTGGCGCTGAAGTCGGAGACGATCGGTCTCGCGGTGTCGCTGGAGCTGCCGCTGCTGATCGTCGACATCCAGCGCGGCGGCCCGTCGACCGGCCTGCCCACCAAGACCGAGCAGGCCGACCTGCTGCAGGCGATGTACGGGCGCAACGGCGAGGCCCCCGTGCCGGTCGTCGCCCCCAGGACGCCCGCGGACTGCTTCGACGCGACGCTGGACGCGGCCCGCATCGCCCTGACCTACCGCACCCCCGTCTTCCTGCTCTCCGACGGCTACCTCGCCAACGGCTCCGAGCCGTGGCGGATCCCCGAGCTCGACGAACTGCCCGACCTGCGCGTGCAGTTCGCCACCGGCCCGAACCACACCCTCGCCGACGGCACCGAGGTCTTCTGGCCGTACAAGCGCGACCCGCAGACCCTGGCCCGGCCGTGGGCCGTGCCCGGCACACCCGGGCTGGAGCACCGCATCGGTGGCATCGAGAAGCAGGACGGCACCGGCAACATCTCCTACGACCCGGCCAACCACGACCTGATGGTCCGCACCCGCCAGGCCAAGACCGACGGCATCACCGTGCCCGACATCGAGGTCGACGACCCCTCGGGCCTGGCCCGCACCCTGGTGCTCGGCTGGGGCTCGACGTACGGACCGATCACCGCCGCGGTCCGCCGCGTACGCGGCGGCGGGCAGCACCTCGCCCAGGTGCACCTGCGCCACCTCAACCCCTTCCCCGCGAACCTGGGCGAGATCCTGCGCGCTTACGACACCGTGATCGTGCCGGAGATGAACCTCGGCCAGCTCGCCACCCTGCTGCGGGCGAAATACCTCGTCGACGTCCGCTCCCACACCCAGGTCAGCGGCATGCCGTTCAAGGCCGAGCAGCTCGCCACCGTGTTCAAGGAGGCCATCCGATGACCATCGAGGCACTCTCCCTGGTCCCCAAGGCCGACGCCGCGCAATCCATGAAGGACTTCAAGTCCGACCAGGAAGTGCGCTGGTGCCCCGGCTGCGGCGACTACGCCATCCTCGCCGCCGTCCAGGGCTTCCTGCCCGACCTCGGCCTGGCGAAGGAGAACATCGTCTTCATCTCCGGCATCGGCTGCTCCTCCCGCTTCCCGTACTACATGAACACCTACGGGATGCACTCCATCCACGGGCGTGCCCCGGCCATCGCCACCGGCCTGGCCGCCTCGCGGCGGGATCTGTCGGTGTGGGTCGTCACCGGCGACGGCGACGCGCTGTCGATCGGTGGCAACCACCTCATCCACGCCCTGCGCCGCAACGTCAACCTCAAGATCCTGCTGTTCAACAACCGGATCTACGGGCTGACCAAGGGGCAGTACTCGCCGACCTCCGAGGTCGGCAAGATCACCAAGTCCACGCCGATGGGATCGCTGGACGCCCCCTTCAACCCCGTCTCCCTCGCGCTGGGCGCCGAGGCCTCCTTCGTGGCCCGCACCATCGACTCCGACCGCAAGCACCTCACCGAGGTGCTGCGGCAGGCGGCCGCCCACCCCGGCACCGCGCTCGTGGAGATCTACCAGAACTGCAACATCTTCAACGACGGTGCGTTCGAGGCCCTGAAGGACAAGGAGCAGGCCCAGGAGGCCGTCATCCGCCTGGAGCACGGCGCCCCCATCCGCTTCGGCGCGGACGGCGGCAAGGGCGTCGTGCGCGACCACGCCACGGGCGACCTGAAGGTCGTGGACGTCACGCCGGAGAACGAGGCGTCCGTCCTCGTCCACGATGCGCACGCGGCGTCCCCGACGACGGCCTTCGCCCTCTCCCGCCTGGCCGACCCGGACACGCTCCACCGTACGCCGGTGGGCGTCTTCCGCAGTGTCGAACGCCCCGTGTACGAGGCGCAGATGGCCCAGCAGCTGGAGGCCGCGGTGGAGCAGCGCGGCAAGGGCGACCTGGCGGGCCTGCTGTCCGGCAACGACACGTGGACGGTGGTGGGGTAGGGCGCCTGCGGCGGGCCGGGCCCCGACCCCGCCCTTTCACCGTTTCCCTGGGGGCTCCGCCCCCTGGAACCCCCGCCGGCCGGGCCGACGCGAGTCGGCCCGGCCGGCGTGTGCTTGCAAGGGCCGTGTCAGAACGTGAGCTTCCAGCCCGCCACGTAGCCGTCGTCCTGTGCCGCCACGTCCTGGACGCGCAGCTTCCAGACGCCGTTCGCCGTCTCCGACGAGGCGTCGACCGTGTACGTCGCCACGACGTCCGCCGCCGAGTCGTTCGCGCTGGAGGACTTCAGCCGGTACGTGCGCCCGCTCGGTCCGACCAGGTCGATCACCAGGTCACCGCGGTAGCTGTGCTTGATGTCGACGCCGACCTTGAGGGCGGAGGGCGCGTTGCCGGTCAGGCCGGAGACGGTGAGCGGGGAGTCCACCGCCGCTCCCGCGTCGGGGATGTCGACGGTCGTCGTGCTCTCGAAGACCTTGCCGCCGCTCGGCGGCGTCGTGGAGCCGCCGCTCAGGGTCCACAGCCCGTAGGCGATGGCGTCGCTGTTGTTGTCGAGGGCGGTGTCGTTGATGTTCGCGATGGTGTCGCACGACTGGTGGTAGCAGCGGTCGAACGCCTGGCCGGTGGTGCCGCCCCACTTGCGGGCCTGGTCGGCGGTCTTGGTGTAGTCGGCGCCGCTGAAGAGGCCGCCGACCCGCACGCCGGCGTTCTTGAAGGGGGCGTGGTCGGAGCGGCCGTCGCCCTCGGTCTCGATCTCGGTGGGGATGTTGCGGGTGGCGAAGAAGTCCTTGAAGACGCCTTCGAGCTGCGGGTCGTCGTCGTAGACGAAGTAGCCGGGGTTGGGCGAGCCGATCATGTCGAAGTTCAGGTACGCGTCGATCCTGCCGCGTTCGGCGGCGGGGAGCTGGCGTACGTAGTTCTGCGAGCCGACCAGGCCCAGCTCCTCGGCTCCCCACCAGGCGAAGCGCAGGTGCTTGTCGGGCTTGTAGCCCTGCTTGGCGACGGTCAGGGCGACTTCGAGGATGCCGGCGGTGCCGGAGCCGTTGTCGTTGATGCCGGGTCCTCGGCTGACGGAGTCGAGGTGGGCGCCGGCGAAGATCACGTGGTTGGGGTCGCCGCCGGGCCAGTCGGCGACGAGGTTGTAGCCGGTGGCGCCGTTGGAGGTGAACTGCTGGACGCTGGTGGTGAAGCCGGCCGCGTCCAGCTTGCCCTTGACGTAGTCGAGGGACGCCTTGTAGCCGCTGCGCCCGTGGGCGCGGTTGCCGCCGTTGGCGGCGGCTATGGACTGCAGCTGGTTCAGGTGCGCCTTGACGTTGGCGACGGATATGTCGGGGACCGCGGGGGCCGCCGTCCCGTTCCGCCCGGCGGTCGCGGTGGTGGGTGCCGCGACCGCCGGGACGGAGGAGGCGCCGAGCAGGGCGGCGGTTGCGGCCGCGCCGGCGGCGAGGAGAACGGCACCGCGTGATCTTCGCGGTGCCGTTCGCAGGGTTGGTCCGTGGAGAGACATGGGGGGCTCCCAACTCTGTTTGACGTGGCCATGATGCTGAGGTGCACCTGACGCAGCGTCAAGAGCGGGTTCAGGACACCGATCACCGGTTTCCGGATACCGGGCGCCCGTTCACCCCCGCTGAGCTGTGGTTTCCGTGTCCTGAGGGGCAATTGTTTTTTCTGTGTTACCAACGGCCGCCCGACGCCGGGCCGTTTGCACCTGCACCCGAGCGTGACGGGCCGTACGCAGCGCGTCCCACGTGAGCACCGCCAGCGCCACCCACACCAGCGCGAAGCCCGCCCACCGCTCGGGCGGCATCGCCTCGTGGAAGACCACCAGCCCGAGCCCGAACTGGAAGACCGGCGCGAGGTACTGCAGCATGCCGATCACCGACAGCGGCAGCCGCACCGCCGCCGCGCCGAAGGAGACCAGCGGCACCGCGGTGATCACGCCGGTGCCCATCAGCAGCAGCGCGTGCCCGGCGCCCTCGGAGGTGAACGTCGAGTGCCCCCGGCCCCCCAGGAACAGCAGCACACCGAGCGCCGGCAGGAACTGCACGGCCGTCTCCACGGCCATCGACTCCAGCCCGCCCAGGCCCACCTTCTTCTTCACCAGGCTGTACGTGCTGAAGGTCGCCGCGATCGTCAGGGCGATCCACGGCGGCTTGCCGTACCCGGCGCTCAGCACCGTGACCGCCACCGCACCGGCCCCGACGGCCACCCACTGCGCCCTGCGCAGCCGCTCGCGCAGCACGAGGACGCCGAGGGCGATGGTGGCGAGCGGATTGACGAAGTAGCCTAGCGACGTCTCGACGACGTGCCCGGAGTTCACGGCCCAGATGTACACCCCCCAGTTGACCGAGATCACGGCCGCGCCGAGTGCCGCCACGGCCAGGCGTTTGGGCTGCCGCAGCAGCGGGCGTATCCACTGCCACCGGCGGGTGACGGCGAGCACGACGGCGACGGTGACCAGGGACCACACCATGCGGTGGGCGAGGATCTCGACCGCCCCCGCGGGTTCGAGCAGGGGCCAGTACAGCGGGAAGAGCCCCCAGATGCCGTATGCGGCGACGCCGCACAGCAGACCGGTGCGGCTCTCGCTGCGCTGCGGCGGGGGCGGGGCGGATGGTGAGGACGGCATGGCGACCCCCGTTCTCGGCGACGGCAACCATGCGACGGTAATCCGCCCGGCGCATCGTGTGCATGCGCGTATCGCATGACGGTCATGATCCTGCCGTCCCGCCCTGCCCGGCGCGGGCGTGCTGCTGCTCGATGGCCCGCGTCACGTCGAACGGCAGGATCGTCACGGCCACGTTGGGCAGCTGCTCCAGGACGCGGGCGAGCTCCTCCGCCGTACCCCGGTGCAGCAGCCGGCCCAGCGGGGTGGAGTACGTGCGCCGGGGCACCAGCAGCGTCAGGGCCGTCGTGGCCTCCGCCGTCGTCCGGGCCGCGTGGTCGGCGACCGCGTGCCGCAGCCGGCGGTCGGGGCAGTCGACGAGCTCCAGGGGGACGGTGGTGCCGCTGGAGCGGTCCCAGCGCTCGGTCAGCCGGCGCGCCCGTTCCGCGTCGATGACGAAGTGCACGGCCCGCACCTCGTCGGGGTGCAGCTCGTGGGCGTAGCGCAGCGCCTTGAGCGTGGCCAGGTCGAGGTTGTCGACGAGGACGTGCACGACGTGGCGCCGCCAGTGGGGGCGGTCGGTGGCGAAGGCCGGGACGTTCTCCAGCGCCGCGGCTTCCTGCCGGTACTGGCGGTTGATGCGGATCAGCGCCCACACGCCCAGCGGGAAGACCACGACCACCAGCCAGGCGCCCTCGGTGAACTTCGTGACCGCGAAGATGATCACGACCGCCGCCGAGACGACGGCGGCCAGCAGGTTCGCCGCCGTCTTCCAGTGCGCGGGGCCCCTGCGCCGCCGCCAGTGGTGGGCCGTCATGCCGGCAGCGGCCATCGTGAAGCCGGTGAAGACGCCGATGGCGTACAGCGCCACCAGCTTGTCGACGTTCGCGCCCGTCACCAGCAGCAGCGCCAGCGAGACGACGGTCAGGCAGATGATGCCGTTGGAGAAGGCCAGCCGGTGGCCGCGGCGGGTCAGCTGCCGGGGCAGGAAGCGGTCCTCGGCGACGAAGCTGGCGAGGAAGGGAAAGCCGGTGAACGGCGTGTTGGCGCCGGTGTAGAGGATCAGGGCGGTGGCCAGCTGCACGAACACCAGCCCCGCCGTGCCCGCCCAGCCGTCGCCGAAGACCAGGTGGGCCTCCTGGGCCAGCACGGTGGGGTTGCCGTCCTCGTAGGGGATGGCGTGCGTGTAGTGGGCCAGCAGCGAGACGCCGAAGACCATCGCGCCCAGGATGCAGCTCATCGTGGTGAGCGTGCGGCGGGCGTTGACGCCCTCGGGGTGGCGGAAGGCGGAGACGCTGTTGGAGATCGCTTCCAGGCCCGTCAGCGACGAACCGCCGTTGGCGAAGGCGCGCAGCACCATGAACAGCGTCGCGCCGTACAGCCAGCCGTTGCCCGTGCCCAGCGGCACGGCCCCGGCCGCGTGCACGTCCGCGTGCGGCAGGCCGCTGCCGGCCACGGCCCGCACCAGGCCGACGCACAGCACCAGGGCGATGGCGAGCATGAACAGGTACGCGGGCGCAGCGAAGGTCCGCCCGGCCTCGCGCAGGCCGCGCAGGTTGCCGTACATGAGCAGCACCACGATGCCCACGGTGATCGGCAGCTTGAGGTGGTCGATGCCGGTGTAGCCGTCGCCGGTCAGGTGCGCGAGCGAGACCAGCGCGTCGGTGCCGGCGGCCGTCTGCACGGCGACGGTGACGATGTAGTCGACCAGCAGCGCGACCGCGGCGATCTGCGCGATGCGCGGCCCGAAGTTCTCGCGGGCGACGACGTAGGAGCCGCCGGCACGGGTGTAGACGGAGACGACGTCGCGGTAGGAGAGGGTGAGCAGCAGCAGGACGAACAGGATCGCGCCCGTGACGGGCAGGATGAGCGTGAAGGCGGCCGTCCCGGCGACCGGCACGAGGATGCGCAGCATCTCCTCGGTACCGTACGCGGTCGACGACATGCAGTCGGAGGCGAGAACGCCGAGCGCCAGCGGGTTGGACAGCTTCTCCCGGGCCAACCGCCCGGTGACGAGCGGCGGACCGAGCAGGAACCGCTTGATCCGGTACGCGGGACGGTCGCGGACGGGCATGGCCATAGAAGACGGGTGCCCGGCCCGACCCCGGATCAGCCCCGCCGGTCGGGGGCTTTTCCCCTCCCCGCCGACCACGCGGCCGCGCGCACGCGCGGAGCGCGGTACGGGGTCGGGGGGCGGAGCCCCCGCTCCGCTGGGGCCTGCCCGGCGGCTTCTTCGTCACGCGCCGCCACGGCGCCCCGTAGGGGCGCGGGGAACTGCGCGACAAGCCACGACGCGCCCGCAGATCGCCCGGACACCGGGGTGGTGTGTCAGCTGCGGGCGGTCGCCGGCCGATCGCGCCCACGCGGCGGCAGCCGCACATCGACAACGCCCCGCGCCCCTTTCGGGGCGCCGTGGTGCCCCGCGACAAGGAAGCCACCGGACACGGTCTACGCCGTCACGTCACGGGACGTGAACCGCGCCCACGCCGCCGAGCCGAAGACCGCCGCGTACAGCCCCTGCAGCCCCACGTTGCGCAGCACCTCGTCCCAGTACACCGGCTGCCGCAGCAGGTCCGCGAAGCTCAGCCAGTAGTGCGGGAAGAGATACGACCGCACCGCGCCCACCTGCGGGAACTGGTCGAGGATCTGGACGGTGATCAGCAGGCCCACCGTCGTGGCCATCGCCGCGATGCCGCTGTCGGTCAGTGTGGAGACGAACAGACCCAGCGCCGCGAGCCCCACCAGGGACAGCGCCACCACGCCCGCGATCGCCAGGGCCCGCAGCAGCCCCTCCCCGAACGACACGGTGGTGCCGCTGATCAGCGTGACCTCCCCCAGCGGGAAGAGCACGGCCCCCACCGCCAGCGCGGAGAGCGCGACGACGAGGGTCGCGGCGCAGCAGAACAGGACGGTCGTCGCGAACTTCACCAGCAGCAGCCGGGTGCGCCCGGCGGGGGCGACCAGCAGGTACCGCAGCGTGCCCGGGCCGGCCTCGCCGGCCACCGCGTCACCGGCGACGACGCCGATGGCCATGGGCAGGAAGAACGGCAGGGTCACGGCGAGCGAGGTGAAGACGAGGAAGAGGCCGTTGTTGGTGACCTGGCTGATGAAGGCCGGCCCGCCCCCGCCGTGCCCGGCGCTCCCGCCGTCCGCGGTCTCGATCTTCACGGCGGCGCCCACCAGCACCGGCACGGCCGCGAGGACGCCGAGCAGGGCGAGGGTGCGCCACCGCCGGAAGGTCGTTGCCACCTCGTTGCCCAGCAGCGAGAGGTCAGCCCGCGACATCGAAGCCCTCCCCGGTCAGGGCGACGAACGCGTCCTCCAGCGAGGCCCGCTCGGCGCCGAAGGCCCGCACGCGCACGCCGGCGCGGACGAGGGCGGCGACGAGGTCGGCGGGCTCGGCGAGGCCGGCCGGGGGCTCCCCGGTGACGCGGTCGTCGGTGACCGTGAGGTCGTGCACGCCGTGCTCCTTCAGTACGCGCACGGCCTCCGCCGTGTCGGGGGTGGTGACGGCCAGCCGGCCCCGGGCGGACGCGGCGAGCTCGGCGACCGTGCCCTGGGTGAGCAGGCGGCCGCGGGCCATGACGGCCACGTGGGTGCAGACCTGCTCGATCTCGTCGAGGAGGTGGGAGGAGAGGAAGACGGTGGTGCCCTCGGCCGCCAGGGAGCGCACCAGGGAGCGGATCTCGCGCATGCCCTGGGGGTCGAGGCCGTTGGTGGGCTCGTCGAGGACGAGGAGCTCGCGGGGTTGCAGCAGGGCGGCGGCCAGGCCGAGGCGCTGCTTCATGCCGAGGGAGTACGCGCGGGCCTTGCGGCCCGCGGCCGCGCCGAGGCCGACGCGGTCGAGGGCGGCACCGACGCGGGCGGCCCGGGTGCGGGGATCGGCGGCCGGGTCGGCGGCGTCGAGGCGTACGAGGT
The DNA here is from genome assembly GCF_057552455.1 of Streptomyces sp. PKA51. Taxonomy (NCBI): domain Bacteria; kingdom Bacillati; phylum Actinomycetota; class Actinomycetes; order Kitasatosporales; family Streptomycetaceae; genus Streptomyces; species Streptomyces sp. PKA51. The sequence goes on along the minus strand of NZ_BAAJPZ010000007.1, from coordinate 101,637 downwards.
TGTCGCGGCCGGAGAGGAAGCCGTACAGGGCGGGGCCCTCGATGAGGGCGCCCACCTTGGGCAGCACCCGGCGCACGGCGCGCGGCATCTCCTCGCCCAGCACCCGGGCGGTGCCGGCGGTGGGCTCGATGAGGCCCATGAGCATCCGGATGGTGGTGGTCTTCCCCGAGCCGTTGGGCCCGAGGAAGCCGAAGACGCTGCCGCGCGGCACGACGAGGTCGAGGCCGTCGACGGCGAGCCGGCCGCCGCGGTAGCGCTTGGCGAGCCCGCGGGTCTCGATCACGGGGTCGCCGGCGCCGGCGGCCGGCTCCTGCACGGTCGTCCCTCCCCTGTCGCTCACTTGGTGGTGTCGGCGGCCTTGATCAGGGCGTCCTTGGTGACGGCACCGGCGTAGACCTTGCCGTCGTCGGTCATCAGGATGTTGACGATGCGGGTGCTGAACAGGCGTCCGGTGCCGAAGTCGCCGGAGACCCTGCTGCCGAGGCTGTCGAGCAGCGCCTGGGCGTCCCGGTCGTTCGCGCCGGCCTTGGACTGGCCGGCCTTGGACTGGGTGCCCTCGGCCTGGCCGGCCTTGGAGTGGGTGGCCGCGTCCTTGCCGGCGTCGAGGCGCACGATCGAGCCCCAGCCCTTGCCGATCACCTTGCTCCGGCCGTCCTGGGCGCCCTCCGGGCCCCCGAGGGCGGGCATGCCGGGCAGCTCGGGCAGGGCCTTGTCGTGGCGGCCGGCGGCGTCCTTGGCGTCGCCCTCGGTCACCTTGGCGCCCTTGGGCGGGGTGAAGGTGAAGGTGCCCGCGGCCGGGGCCCCGAAGTCGACCTTGGTGAAGGCCGCGTCGACGACCGCCTTGCCGCCGCCCTTGGGGGCGAGGGTGAACTTCAGCGGCACGCCCGTCTTCGCGTCCACGGCGATGCGCACGGCCTCGACGGTGGAGTCGCCCTGCTTGGGCTTGACCGCCAGCTGGTAGGTGTCGCGGCCGGCCACCTTGGCCGTGCCGTCGACGGTGACGGCGGTGGTGTCGTCGGCCGCGGCGAGCACCTTCTTGGCGAGCTCCTGCGGGGAGATCGCGGCGGCGTCGGCGGGGGCCTTGTGCGCGGACTTCTTCGCGTCCTGCGGGGCCTTGGCGTGGTAGGCGGTGTTGCTGGCGCTGTCGTACGCCCAGACCTCGCCGGCGTTGTGGACGACGCTGTACTCGGCGGCGGACTCCACGATGGACAGCCGCTGCTTGTCCGGGCCGTCGACGGCGATGCGCAGCGTGTGGCTGCCGGCGGCCAGCTCGGTGAGCTTGGCCTGCGGGGAGGCGTCCCCGCCGCCCTTGCCGCCGGCGCTCTTGCCGCCGAGGTCGCCCAGGGATCCGCCGCCGGGCAGGGAGGGCAGCCCCAGGTCGGTGCTGATCTTGACCGTGCCGGACATGCGCTGGGTGTCGGAAGCGGCCATCCTGGCTATGAGGTCCTGCGCGCTGATCTTCGGCAGGTCCGGGTCGCCGGTGCTGGCGAGCGCGGAGCCGATGCCGATGGTGGCGGCGGCGACACCGGCCACTGCGACCGGCACTGCGTAGCGGACCGCCTTGCGGCGCCGGCGTCCGCCGGTGACGGACGCCTCGGCCCCGTCCGTACCGTCGGTGCCCGGTGCCGGGTGGATCCCTGCCATTGCTCTACCTCCGTCGTGTGACCGACCGCTCGGGAAGACGCTCGGGAAGACCCTTCAATTGCATCAAAGGGACCGCGTCCAGTCGTCAGCCGACGGGATCAGGTCGTCGTACGCCTGCGGTATGACGACCCGTGAGGGAGCACCGGCCGGGGGGTGGAGCCGCTTATGCCTCAGCCGGCCCGGTGCACCACCGCGTCGCACAGGTCCTCCAGCGCCGCCTTGGCCGCGCAGTCGGGCAGCGGCGCCAGCGTCGCGCGGGCCTCCTGGGCGTAGCGGACGGTGTCGCGCCGGGCCTGCTCCAGGGCGGGGTGGACGCGCAGCCGGCGCAGCACCTCGGCGTGCCGGGCGTCGTCGGTGAGGTCGCCCGCGAGCAGCTCGCACAGCTCGAGGTCCTCGGGCGCGCCGGTGGCCTCAGCGCGGGCGCGCAGGTGCAGCACCGGGAGGGTGGCGATGCCCTCGCGCAGGTCCGTTCCGGGCGTCTTGCCGGACTCGTGGGAGTCGCTGGCGATGTCCAGGACGTCGTCGGCGAGCTGGAAGGCGATGCCCAGGCGCTCGCCGTAGTGGGTGAGGATCTCCACGACGCGCTCGTCGGCGCCGGACATCATGGCGCCGTAGCGGCCGGAGACGGCGATCAGCGAGCCGGTCTTGCCGGCCAGCACGTCGAGGTAGTGCTCGATGGGGTCGCGGCCGTCGCGCGGGCCCGCGGTCTCCAGGATCTGGCCGGTGACCAGGCGCTCGAACGCCTCGGCCTGGATGCGCACGGCCTCCGGTCCCAGGTCGGCGAGTATCCGCGAGGCGCGGGAGAAGAGGAAGTCGCCGGTGAGGACGGCCACGGAGTTGCCCCAGCGGGCGTTGGCGCTGGGCACCCCGCGCCGCACGTCGGCCTCGTCCATGACGTCGTCGTGGTAGAGCGTGGCGAGGTGGGTGAGCTCGACGACGACGGCCGAGGGCACCACGCCGGGGGCGTACGGGTCGCCGAACTGGGCGGCCAGCATCACCAGCAGCGGACGGAACCGCTTGCCGCCTGCCTTGACCAGGTGCTGGGCCGCCTCGGTGATGAAGGGCACCCCGCTCTTGGTGGCCTCCAGGAGGCCCTCCTCGACAGCGGCCAACCCGGCCTGGACATCGGCTTCAAGAGCCTGGTCCCGCACGTTCAGCCCAAAAGGCTCGACGACGGTCACGAGGGGTACTCCTGTCTGCCTGCGAACACGGGGATTGTCGATGTGTCGCTGTCTCCACCAAAAGTCAGCGTATCCGGTCGACAGTCGATCACTCCCCGTAGGGGTGTGGGCAGTCGTCCCAGCGGGGCGTGACGACTGCCCTCTTCCCTCGCGTTCCCCTCGCTTACCGCCGGTACTACAGCGCGGCCACCGCCCTCGCCAGGCGCGGCGAGGCGTACTCCGTACCGCACACGAACCGCATCACCGGGCCGTAGCTGGCGGCGGCCGGCAGGCCGGTGAAGAACAGGCCCGGCACGGAGGAGTGGTAGCCGGCGGCCAGCCGGGGCCCGCCCGCGCTCACCACGAGCCGCGTGCGCAGGCCGGCGCCCAGGAAGTCCAGCGCGGCCACGTCCATCCGGTAACCGGTGGCGGCGATGACGTGGTCGGCGCGCAGCTCGCTCTCCGCGCCCTCCCCGTCACCACCGAGCGTGAGCACCGGCCGCCCCGCCTCCACGCGGGCGCGCACGACGCGCTTGCCCTCGGTGACCTGCACCTTGCCGATGAACCGCTCCCGCAGCCACCAGGCGCCCAGCGGGCCGAGCACCCGGCGCACCAGGTACTGCCGGGTGGGCGCGGGCAGCATGCGGAAGCCGTCCGCGTGGTACGAGAACGCGTACAGCGACCAGGCCCGGCCGAAGGGCGTGTCGGGCTTGAACAGCGGCTGCCCGTCGGGCGCCGCGCCGAAGCGCACGGCGCCCCGGCGCCGGGCGAGCACCCGCACGGACGCAGCGCCCGCCTCGGCCAGCAGCACAGCGCTCTCCAGCGCCGACTGGCCGGCGCCGACGACCACCACGTGCTTGCCGGCGAAGGCCGTCAGGTCGCGGTGCTGGGAGCTGTGCGAGATCGGCCCGGTCGCGGACGGGCCGGCCGGCACGGCGGCGGCCAGCTCGGGCGGCAGCTGGGCGAGGTTGGTCAGGCCGGTGGCGACGACCACGGCACGGGCGGCGAACTGCTCGCCGGAGTCCAGCTTGATCTCGAAGCCGCCGGATCCGCGGCGGTCGACGGAGACCACGCGCTCCTTCTCCAGCTGGGGCACCAGGCGCTGCTGGAACCACATGCCGTAGGCGGCGAAGGTCTCGACGGGAATGATCTCCCAGTCGGACTCGAAGCGCCGCTCCCCCACGTCCTGGCAGTAGTCGAAGAGGGTGTGGCCGGGCTGCGGGGCGTCGATGTCGGAGGCGCTGGGGGTCGACTTCAGCAGCATCCCGGCGGGCATGTTCTCGCGCCAGCTCACCATGGGCGCGCCGAAGACGCGGGTGGGCACGGCCCGGGCTTTGAGGTGGGCGGCGGTCGAGAGGCCGTACGGTCCGGCCCCGATGACGGCTACGGGAAGTGTCACGGGTCCCCTCCCAGGGCACACGATGGTTCGCGTCGGACGGACTTGGTTCGGGCAGACAGGACGGTCTGCGCGGACGGACGGACGGGCAGACGGACGGGCGGACGGACGGGCAAACGGACAGACGGAGGGACGAGCGGACGCACGGGCCGGCAGGGCGCGGCAGGGGCCGCCGGATCGCGGTCAGGCACCGGCGCGGCCGAGGGGGCCGGCGGCGGCGCTCCCGGGGCGTCTTCGGGGGCGTCCCCCCGCGCATATCGCGGCACGTGCGGCCGGTCGTGCCGACCTGGCGGGCGGCCGCGGGCCCGCGGGGCCCGCGGCGGTGACCGCCGTCATCCCGCCGCCGCGACCGCGGCCCGGCGCCGGGAGCGCCACAGCTGCCACAGGTGCCGCATGCCCGGCCGGACGAACCGCGCCAGCATGGTGAAGAACGGCTTCATGTCGTCGCGCGCCACCCACGCCAGCTCCGTGCCGCTCGCCCGGGCGGGGGCGTGCGGGGTGGTGTAGCCGCTGCGGCGGTAGGCGGCGAGGGCGGGCAGGTCGATGTTCTCCACGACGAACCGGCGGCCGGTCAGCTGCTCGGCCTCCGGCACCGCCCGCCCGGTCAGGTCCAGGTGCAGGGCCCGGACGACGTCGATGCCCGCCTCGTTCTCGAACAGGCGGAACTGCGCACCCATCCGGGGGTTGAAGTCCAGCAGCTTGTACTGCCCGTCGCGGCGGTCGAAGCGCCAGTCCAGGTCGATGATCCCGCAGAAGCCGATCTGCTTGATGAATTGTGCGGCCATCGCCGCCAGTTCCGGGTTGTCGACGACGTAGGCGTTGGCCGTCATGCCCGCGTGCGGCGGCCAGGAGCGCACCTTCACGCCGGTGAACATCGCCAGCGGGGTGGAATCGGCGTCGAAGTAGGCGTGGACGATCCAGTCCTCGGCCTCCTCGCGCGGCAAGTACTCCTGGAGGATCACCCCGGGGGCCGGTCCCCAGCAGCGGGCCAGCTCCAGCAGCTCGCGCGGGCCGCCGATGCGGGTCGTGCCGTGCACCGCCGGGTGCCGGCGCCGCTCGAACGCCTCGCGGTTCTTGGCCACGACGGGGAAGGCCGCCTCCGAGGCGTACTTCTCGACCTCCTCGTACGAGGCCGGGAAGAGCGTCGAGGGGGCCGGCACCCCGTGCTCGGTGCACAGCTCGTACAGGCCCTGCTTGCTGGCCAGCCGGCGCGGCAGGGCGGGCTCGACGGGCGGGAAGAGGAACGGGCCGGCGAGGGCGTCCGCGTGCTCGGCGATGAGCACCGCCGCCTCCTCGTCCGTGGGCACCAGCACGGTGGGCCGGCCGATCCGCCGGCCGATCCGCAGCAGCCCCGCCACCAGCTCCTCGGGCCGCTCCGTGCCCGTCGTCGGCCACACGAAGCAGCGGTGCAGGTAGCGCGAGAGTGCGGCGGGGGTCCATCTGTCCTCGGTGATGGCGTACATCGGCACGCCCAGCCTGCCCAGGCTGCGGATGGCACCGACGCCGCCATGGTGCAGGGGATAGTCGCCGATCTTGACAATCAGCCCGGGTACGGACCGGTCCGCCGCCACGGGCGCGATCCTGCTCGCCACCAGCACCCCCCTCGGCCACCCAGCCTCAGCGGCCCCCCACTGTGTGTGACCCGACTTAGGACGCTACTTCGGAATCGACGACTCCCACAAGGAGTTACCGGACATTGCCCTCCCTTTAGCCAGCGGTCGGACACCTGTCGGAACAACCGCCGAGTGATCCCGGCGAACACTTGCCCGTGTGCTGACAGCACGTAATCTGGCGTGACCGTTGGACTGTCCAGGACGAAGGCGAGGCAGCCTCCCATGCCCCAGCACAGCCCCCGCGACCTGCCCGAAGGCGACCCCTTCGGCGCGGCCGCGCTCCCGTACGGCATCTTCACCACCTCCGACGCCCCCGACCGCCCCCGCGTGGGCGTGCGCTACGGCGCATACGTCCTGGACGCCGCCGCCGCGGCCGCCGCGCACGGCTCGCCCCACGCGCCCCTGCTCGCGCAGCCCACCCTGAACGCCCTCATGGCCGCCGGACGGCCCACCTGGCAGGCGGTGCGCGCCGAGATCCGCACCTGGCTCGACGGGGAGCACTTCCACCCGCTGGACGAGGTGACCCTCCACCTCCCCTTCGAGGTCGCCGACTACGTCGACTTCTACGCCAGCGAGCACCACGCCTCCAACGTCGGCCGCATCTTCCGCCCCGGCGCCGACCCCCTGACGCCCAACTGGAAGCACCTGCCCATCGGCTACCACGGGCGCGCCGGCACGATCGTCGTCTCCGGCACCGACGTCGTGCGCCCCCGGGGCCAGCGCAAGGCCCCCGCGGACGAGGCGCCCACCTTCGGGCCCTCCCTGCGCCTGGACATCGAGGCCGAGGTCGGCTTCGTCGTCGGCACCCCCGCCCCCGAGAACACCCCCGTCACCCTCGACGCCTTCCGCGACCACGTCTTCGGCGTCTGCCTCGTCAACGACTGGTCCGCCCGCGACCTCCAGGCCTGGGAGTACGTGCCGCTGGGCCCCTTCCTCGGCAAGTCCTTCGCCACCTCCGTCTCCGCCTGGATCACCCCCCTCGACGCCTTCGACGCCGCCCGCACGGCGCCGCCGGAGCGCACCCACCCGCTGCTGCCCTACCTCGACGACTCCGCCGCCGAGCCCGGCGGCATCGACCTGCGCCTGGAAGTGACGATCAACGGCGAGGTCGTCTCCCGCCCGCCGTTCTCCGCCATGTACTGGACGGCCGCCCAGCAGCTGGCCCACATGACCGTCAACGGCGCCTCCCTGCGCACGGGCGACTTCTACGCCTCCGGCACGGTCAGCGGCCCGGAACCCGACCAGCTCGGCTGCCTCCTGGAGCTCACCGCCGGCAAGGGCCCCTACCTGGCCGACGGCGACGTCGTCACCATCACGGCCTGGGCCCCGGGCCCGGACGGCACGCGCGTGGGCCTGGGCGAGGTCACGGGCCGTATCGCTCCGGCGCGGGACTGAAGCGGAACCGGGCGCTGCTAGTTTGTCGTGTCCAGTTCGACGGACGACGAGAGAGAGCAGAGAGCTCAGTGCGCAAGGCAGTACAGATCACGGGGGCGGCCGTCGTGGCCGCTGTGCTGATGACCGGTTGCTCCAAGAGCAGCGACGACAAGAAGACGGACCCCGCCGCGAAGCCCTCGGGCGCCGCCTCCTCGGCACCGGCCGCCTCGCAGGCGCCGGTCGGCTCCGGCAACGTCACGGCCGCGGACCTCAAGGGCGGCTGGTCGAAGGGCAAGCTGTCCGACCAGAGCCTGCTCATCATGTCCTTCGCGGGCGACCAGGTGATGCTGAGCGGCAAGACGGCGTGCACCGGCAAGGTCGTCGACAACGCGCAGCCGGTGACGGTGGAGATCAACCACTGCCAGGACGGCAGCACGGACTACGCCAAGGGCACGATCAAGAAGTTCGACGGCAAGACCCTGACGATCGCCTGGGCGTCCGGCAAGGAGGACACGCTCACCAAGACGGTAGGCGGCGACGGCAAGCCGGCGATCAACATCCCCATCCCGGCCAAGCCGGGCAGCTGACGCACACATGCCGGACGGGCTGACATTGTCAGCCCGTCCGGCATGTGCGGTCCGCAGGCGCCGGGCCGCGTCCGGCGGATCTCCGCCACGCACCACCACGGCGCCCTGCAGGGGGCGCGGGGCAGTGCCCGATCTGCGGCTCCGCCGCGTGGGCGCGACAAGCCAGGACGCGCCCGCAGTCGGCCCCCGGGGAGGCGCGTCGACTGCGGGCCGTCAGTGGCCGATCGCGCAGTTCCCCGCGCCCCTGACGGGGCACTGCACCAGCCCACGGCGCCCCGTAAGGGGCGCGGGGAACTGCGCGACAAGCCACCACGCGCCCGCAGACGGGCTGCCGTATCGCGCCCACGCGGCGGCAGCCGCAGATCGACACCGCCCCGCGCCCCTACGGGGCACCGCCCGCCGCGGGCGTCAGCGCACGAACGTGCCCGCCTGGCCCGCCAGGTCCAGGAAGTACTGCGGCGCCACGCCGAGCAGCAGCGTCACCACCACCCCGATCGCGATGGCCGAGGACGTCAGGACGCTCGGCACCGCCACCGTCGGTCCCTCCGACCGCGGTTCGCTGAAGAACATCAGCACGATGACCCTGATGTAGAAGAACGCCGCGATCGCCGACGACAGCACGCCGACGATGACCAGCGGCACCGCCCCGCCCTGGGCCGCCGCCTTGAACACCGCGAACTTCCCCGCGAAGCCGCTCGTCAGCGGGATGCCGGCGAAGGCGAGCAGGAAGACTGCGAAGACCGCCGCGACGAGCGGCGAACGGCGCCCGAGGCCGGCCCACTTGGACAGGTGCGTGGCCTCCCCGCCCGCGTCCCGTACGAGCGTGACGACCGCGAACGCGCCGAGCGTGACGAAGGAATAGGCGGCCAGGTAGAAGAGCACCGAGGAGACGCCGTCCGCCGTGGTGGCGATGGCGCCGGCGAGGATGAAGCCGGCGTGGGCGATGGAGGAGTAGGCCAGGAGTCGCTTGACGTCCGTCTGGGTGACGGCCACGATCGCGCCGACGAGCATCGTGACGATGGCGACGCCCCACATCACGGGCCGCCAGTCCCACCGCAGGCCCGGCAGGACGACGTACAGCACGCGCAGCAGCGCTCCGAAGGCGGCGACCTTGGTGGCGGCGGCCATGAAGCCGGTGACGGGCGTCGGTGCGCCCTGGTAGACGTCCGGCGTCCACATGTGGAACGGCACGGCGCCGACCTTGAACAGCAGCCCCATCAGCACCATCGCACCGCCGATGAGCAGCATCGCGTCGTTGCCGGTGGAGGAGGCGAGCGCCGGGTCGACGCTCTGGACGGTTCCGCTGACGACGTCGGCGATGCCGGAGTAGGTGACGGTGCCGGCGTAGCCGTAGAGCAGGGCGATGCCGAAGAGCAGGAAGGCCGAGGAGAAGGCGCCGAGCAGGAAGTACTTGATGGCGGCTTCCTGCGACAGCAGCCGCTGGCGGCGGGCGAGGGCGCACAGCACGTACAGCGGGAGCGAGAAGACCTCGAGGGCGACGAACAGGGTCAGCAGGTCGTTCGCCGCGGGGAAGACGAGCATGCCGCCGACGGCGAAGAGCAGGACGGGGAAGACCTCGGTGGTGGTCAGGCCGGCGGCCACGGCCTCGCGCTCGGCGGCGCCGCCGGGGACGGCGGCGGCCTGGGGGACGAAGGAGTCGACGGGCCGGCCGTGGGCGGCGGGGTCGAGGCGGCGTTCGGCGAAGGTGAGCACGGCGACGAGGGCGACGAGCAGGATCGTGCCCTGCAGGAAGAGGGCGGGGCCGTCGACGGCGAGGGCGCCCATGGCGGCGGTGGCGGCCTTGTCGGTGCCGTGGCCGCCGGCGGCGAGGGCGATGACGGCGGCGAAGGCCGCGGCCAGGGCGACCACGGCGAGCCCGGCCTGGGCGTGGTGGCGGGCGCGGCGCGGCACGAACGCCTCCAGCAGGACGCCGACGAGGGCGGCGCCGAGCACGATGAGGGTGGGCGAGAGCTGCGCGTACTCGATGTGCGGCGCGGGGATCTTCCGCGGCGGCTCGGCCGCCGCGACTGTCCACAGGCTGTGGACAGCTTCCAGGGATGCTGCGTGGCTCACTTCGCGGCCTCCACATCGTTCGCACTGCTGGTATTCACGCTGCCGGTATTCACGCGGACGGCGGGTGCCGGGTCGCTCTTGTGCACCTGCGAGAGCGTGTGGTCGACGGCGGGGTCGAGGATCCGGGTCAGGGGCTTGGGGTAGACCCCGAGGAAGAGCAGCAGCGCGATCAGCGGGGCGACCACGGCCAGTTCGCGCGCCCGCAGGTCGGGCATCTTCCGTACGGGCTCGGCCACGGGCCCGGTCATGGTGCGCTGGTAGAGCACGAGGACGTACAGCGCGGCGAGCACGATGCCCACGCTGGCGACGATTCCGACGGCCGGGTAGCGGCTGAAGGTGCCGACCAGGACGAGGAATTCGGAGACGAACGGCGCGAGCCCGGGCAGCGACAGGGTGGCCAGGCCGCCCACGAGGAAGGTGCCGGCGAGGAGGGGGGCGACCTTCTGGACGCCGCCGTAGTCGGCGATGAGGCGCGAGCCGCGGCGGGAGATGAGGAAGCCGGCGACGAGCATCAACGCGGCCGTGGACAGGCCGTGGTTGACCATGTAGAGGGTCGCGCCGCTCTGGCCCTGGCTGGTCATCGCGAAGACGCCGAGGATGATGAAGCCGAAGTGGGAGATCGACGCGTAGGCGATCAGGCGCTTGATGTCGCGCTGCCCGACGGCGAGCAGGGCCCCGTAGAGAATGCTGATCAGCGACAGGACGAGGACGACCGGTGTCGCCCACTTGGACGCCTCGGGGAAGAGCTGGAGGCAGAAGCGCAGCATCGCGAAGGTGCCGACCTTGTCGACGACCGCGGTGATCAGCACGGCGACGGGGGCGGTGGCCTCGCTCATGGCGTTGGGCAGCCAGGTGTGCAGGGGCCACAGCGGCGCCTTGACGGCGAAGGCGAAGAAGAAGCCGAGGAACAGGGCGCGTTCGGTGGTGGTGGCGAGCTCCAGCCGGCCGTCGGCGCGGGCCTGGACGATCTCCGTCAGGGAGAAGGTGCCGGTGCCGAGCTGGTGGGCGGTGACGGCGTAGAGGCCGATGACGGCGGCCAGCATGATCAGGCCGCCGACGAGGTTGTAGAGCAGGAACTTCACGGCCGCGTACGAGCGTTGGGCGGCGCTCTCGTCCTCGGTGCGCTCGCCGGCGCGGTCGCCGAAGCCGCCGATGAGGAAGTACATCGGCACGAGCATGGCTTCGAAGAAGATGTAGAAGAGGAAGACGTCGGTGGCCTCGAAGGCGATGACCACCATGGCCTCGACCATGAGGATCAGGGCGAAGAAGCCCTGGGTGGGCCGCCAGCGCGTCGACGTCGTCTCCAGAGGGTCGGCGTCGTGCCAGCCGGCGAGGATCACGAACGGCACCAGGACCGCGGTCAGGGCGATGAGCACCACCGAGATGCCGTCGACGCCCAGCTCGTAGCGGACCCCGAAGTCCTTGATCCAGGCGTGGGACTCGGTGAGCTGGAAGGGGCCCTTGGCCCCGGGGTCGAAGCGCACGAGCGCCACCGCCGCCAGCACCAGCGTGGCCAGCGAGGCGCCGAGTGCGAGCCATTTGGCGGCCGTGCGCCGTGCGGCCGGCACGGCGGCGGTGGCCACCGCGCCGAGCGCGGGCACCACGGCGGTGGCCGTGAGCAGGGGAAATGACATCTCTAGACCGCCCTCATCAGCAGGGTCGCGGCGATGAGCACCGCCGCACCGCCGAACATCGAGACCGCGTACGACCGCGCGAAGCCGTTCTGCAGCCTGCGCATCCGGCCGGACAGCCCGCCGACGGCGGCGGCGGTGCCGTTGACGACGCCGTCGACGAGGCTGTGGTCGACGTAGACCAGGCTGCGGGTGAGGTGCTGCCCGCCGCGGACGAGCACGACGTGGTTGAAGTCGTCCTGGAGCAGGTCGCGGCGGGCGATGCGCACCGGCAGGCTGCCGCGCGGTGCGGTGACGGGCACCGGGCCGCGTCCGTACTGGGCCCAGGCCAGTGCGACGCCGATGAACAGCACCACCAGGGTGGCGGCGGTGACCTGCACGGCGGTGACCGGCGAGTGGCCCTCCTCGTGGCCGGTGACGGGCTGGAGCCACTTCAGGAAGGCGTCGTTGATGCTGAACAGCCCGCCCGCGAGCACCGAGCCGACCGCCAGCACGATCATCGGGATCGTCATGACCTTGGGCGATTCGTGGGGGCGCGGCATCTCGCCCGCCCCGCGCGTCTCGGCGGCCGGCTCGGCGCCGGGCTCCTCGGGCGAGGGGGCCGGGCGCCAGCGCTTCTCGCCGAAGAAGGTCAGGATCATCACGCGCGTCATGTAGTACGCGGTGATGGCCGCGCCCAGCAGGGCGGCGCCGCCGAGGATCCAGCCCTCGGTGCCGCCGCGGGCGAAGGCCGCTTCGATGATCTTGTCCTTGGAGAAGAAGCCCGACAGGCCCGGGAAGCCGATGATGGCGAGGTAGCCGAGGCCGAAGGTGACGAAGGTGACGGGCATGTACGACCGCAGGCCGCCGTAGCGGCGCATGTCGACCTCGTCGTTCATGGCGTGCATCACCGAGCCGGCGCCGAGGAAGAGCCCGGCCTTGAAGAAGCCGTGGGTGACCAGGTGCATGATGGCGAACGGGTAGCCGACCGGGCCGAGCCCGGCCGCGAGGATCATGTAGCCGATCTGCGACATCGTCGAGCCGGCGAGGGCCTTCTTGATGTCGTCCTTCGCGCACCCGACGATCGCACCGAAGAGCAGCGTGACCGCGCCGACCGTCACCACGGCCGTCTGCGCGTCGGGGGCGGCGTCGAAGATCGCGCCGGAGCGGGTGATCAGGTAGACGCCGGCGGTCACCATGGTGGCCGCGTGGATGAGGGCGGAGACCGGGGTCGGGCCCTCCATGGCGTCGCCGAGCCAGCTCTGCAGCGGCACCTGGGCCGACTTGCCGCAGGCGGCCAGCAGCAGCACCAGCCCGATGGCGGTGAGTTTGCCCTCACCCGCCTTGTCGGCGTTCTCCAGCACCGGGCCGAAGGCGAAGGTGCCGAAGGTGGTGAACATCAGCATGACGGCGATCGACAGCCCGACGTCGCCGACGCGGTTGACCAGGAAGGCCTTCTTGGCGGCGGTGGCCGCGCTCGGCTTGTGCTGCCAGAAGCCGATCAGCAGGTAGGAGGCGAGGCCGACGCCCTCCCACCCGACGTACAGCAGGAGGTAGTTGTCCGCGAGGACCAGCAGCAGCATCGCGGCGAGGAAGAGATTGAGGTAGCCGAAGAAGCGCCGCCGCCGCTCGTCGTGGGCCATGTAGCCGACCGAGTACAGATGGATCAGCGAACCGACGCCGGTGATCAGCAGGACGAAGGTCATGGACAGCTGGTCGAGCTGGAAGCCGACGTCGGCGCGGAAGCCGCCGACGGGCACCCAGCTGAAGACCGTCGCGCCCAGCTCGCGGTCGTCGCCGGCGCGGCCCAGCATGCCGGCGAAGAGCACCACGCCGATGACGAACGACAGGGCGGCGACCAGCGTGCCGATCCAGTGTCCGGCGCGGTCCAGCCGGCGCCCGCCGCACAGCAGCACGGCGGCGCCCAGCAGGGGCACCAGGACGAGCAGGCCGATGAGATTCTCCACCGTCAGTGTCCCCTTACAGCTTCAGCAGACTGGCGTCGTCGACCGAGGCGGAGTGGCGGGAGCGGAAGATCATCACGATGATCGCGAGGCCCACCACGACTTCGGCGGCGGCCACGACCATCGTGAAGAAGGCGATGATCTGGCCGTCGAGGTTGCCGTGCATCCGGGAGAAGGTGACGAACGCCAGGTTGCAGGCGTTGAGCATCAGCTCGACGCACATGAAGACGACGATCGCGTTCCGCCGGATGAGCACACCGGCGGCACCGATGCTGAACAAGAGGGCCGCCAGATAGAGGTAGTTGACGGGATTCACTGGGCACCCTCCTGTGCGCGCCCCTTGCGCCGCTCCAGCCACTCGGCCGAGCGCTGTTCCACCGCGGCGAGGTCGGCGAGCGCCTCCTGGGAGACGTCCCGGATCTGGCCGCGCGCCCGCAGGGTGGCGTTGACCGACAGGTCGGACGGGCTGCCGTCGGGCAGCAGGGCCGGGACGTCGACGGCGTTGTGCCGGGCGTAGACGCCCGGCGCGGGCAGCGGCGGCAGGTGTTTGCCCTGCCGCACCCGCTGCTCGGCGAGCTCCCGCTGGGTGGCGGCCCGCTGCGTGCGCTCGCGGTGGGTGAGCACCATCGCGCCGACGGCGGCCGTGATCAGCAGGGCCCCGGTGATCTCGAAGGCGAAGACGTACTTGGTGAACAACAGGGCGGCCAGCCCTTGGACGTTGCCCCCGGTGTTGGCCCGGCCCAGGCCGTCGAAGTCGCGCAGGGAGGCGTTGGCGATGCCGGCCATCAGCAGGATGCCGAAGCCCAGCACGCACAGCCCGGCCAGCAGGCGCTGGCCGCGGATGGTCTCCTTGAGCGAGTCGGCGGCGGTGACGCCCACCAGCATCACGACGAACAGGAACAGCATCATGATCGCGCCGGTGTAGACGACGATCTGCACGACGCCCAGGAAGTAGGCGCCGTTGGCGAGGTAGAAGACCGCCAGGACGATCATGGTGCCGGCCAGCGAGAGGGCGCTGTGCACGGCCTTCTTCATCAGCACCGTGCCCAGCGCGCCGGCCACGGCGACCACGCCCAGCAGCCAGAACTGGACCTCCTCGCCGGTGGAGGTCACCGAGGCGGAAGCGGCGAGGCTCATGCCTCCACCCCCTCGGAGGACGGCTTCTCGCCCTTGGAGACAGCCACTTGGCGCTCCGTGCCCGGCGCGGCCTCGGTCACCAGGCCGCGGTAGTAGTCCTCCTCGGTCATGCCGGGGAAGATCGCGTGCGGCGTGTCGACCATGCCCTCCTCCAGCCCGGCCAGCAGCTGCTCCTTGGTGTAGATCAGCGACTCGCGGCTGGCGTCGGCCAGTTCGTACTCGTTGGTCATCGTCAGGGCCCGGGTCGGGCACGCCTCGATGCACAGGCCGCACAGGATGCAGCGCAGGTAGTTGATCTGGTAGACGCGGCCGTAGCGCTCGCCCGGCGAGTAGCGCTCCTCGTCGGTGTTGTCCGCACCCTCGACGTAGATGGCGTCCGCCGGGCAGGCCCAGGCGCACAGCTCGCAGCCGATGCACTTCTCCAGGCCGTCGGGGTGGCGGTTGAGCTGATGGCGGCCGTGGAAGCGCGGCGCGGTGGGCTTCTTGTACTCCGGGTACTGCTCGGTCAGCCGCTTCTTGAACATGGCCTTGAAGGTCACGCCGAAGCCGGCCACCGGATTGAGACGCTCGGGCCGGGGATTCTCCCGGGACGGCTTGTCAGTCACCGCGGGCCTCCTTTTCGTCACGCACAGTGTCCGCCCCGCCACTGACAATGAGCTCGCCCTGCCCGCGCGGCCGGCGCCGGGGCACGGGCGGCAGGCTCTGGCCGGGCATCGGCGGCACGGGGAAGCCGCCGGCCATGGGGTCGAACGCCGGCGGCGGGCCCGCGGCCCCCTCGGCGGCCCCCTCGCCGTCCTTGCCCCTGCGCGCGCCGTGGAAGAGGTCGACGAGCACCGACAGCAGCAGGATCGCCAGCACGGCCCCGCCGACGTAGAGCACGATGTCCTGGAAGTCGTAGTTCTCGTTGCGCAGCGCCCGTACGGTCGCGACCAGCATCAGCCAGGTCACCGAGACGGGGATGAGCACCTTCCAGCCCAGCTTCATCAGCTGGTCGTAGCGCACGCGCGGCAGCGTGCCGCGCAGCCAGATGAAGAAGAACAGCAGCAGCTGCACCTTGATCACGAACCACAGCAGCGGCCACCAGCCGTGGTTGGCGCCCTCCCAGAAGGCGGAGACCGGGTACGGCGCGCGCCAGCCGCCCAGGAAGAGCGTGGTGGCCACCGCCGAGACCGTCACCATGTTCACGTACTCGGCGAGCATGAACATCGCGAACTTGATGGAGGAGTACTCGGTGTTGAAGCCGCCGACCAGGTCGCCCTCGGACTCCGGCATGTCGAACGGGGCCCGGTTGGTCTCCCCCACCATCGTCGCGATGTAGACGAGGAAGGACACCGGCAGCAGCAGCACGTACCAGCGGTCGTGCTGCGCCTCGACGATCGCCGAGGTCGACATCGAGCCGGAGTAGAGGAAGACGGAGGCGAAGGCGGCGCCCATCGCGATCTCGTACGAGATCATCTGGGCGCACGAGCGCAGGCCGCCCAGCAGCGGGTACGTCGAGCCGGACGACCAACCGGCCAGCACGATGCCGTAGATGCCCACCGAGGCCACCGCGAGGATGTAGAGCACGGCGATCGGCAGGTCGGTCAGCTGCATCGCGGTGCGGTGGCCGAAGACCGAGACCTCGCCCCCGGACGGGCCGAAGGGGATCACCGCGATCGCCATGAACGCCGGGATCGCGGCGACGACCGGGGCCAGGACGTAGACGACCTTGTCGGCGCGGCGGACGACCACGTCCTCCTTGAGCATCAGCTTGATGCCGTCGGCCAGCGACTGCAGCAGCCCCCAGGGGCCGTGCCGGTTGGGGCCGATGCGCAGCTGCATCCAGGCGACGACCTTGCGCTCCCAGACGATGGAGAACAGCACGGTCAGCATCAGGAACGCGAAGCAGAAGACCGCCTTGAGGACGATCAGCCACCACGGGTCGGTGCCGAACACCGACAGGTCCTCGGCGGCCAGGGGGACCGCGGACGTCTGTGGGGTCACGGCCGTACCTCCCGTCCCTCGTCGTCGCCGGCCTCGGGGACGTACGCCCCGATGCGCACCACCTCGCCCGGCACCGCGCCCGTCGCGGAGGCGACGGAGGTGCCGGCGGAGTTCAGCGGGAGCCACACCACGCGGTCCGGCATGGGCGTGACCTCCACCGGCAGCCGCAGCGTGCCGGCCGGGCCGGTGACGGCCAGCTGCGCGCCGTCGCGCACGCCCGCCTCGGCGGCCGTGGCGGCCGACAGGCGGGCCACGGCCGGCTTGCGGGTGGCGGCCAGCGCGTCGTCCCCGTCCTGCAGCCGGCCACGGTCCAGCAGCAGCCGGTGCCCGGCCAGGACCGCCTCGCCGGGCCCGGGCCGGGCCGGCGGCCGGGCGGGCTCGGCCGGGCCGGCCGGCCGCTCGCCGTCCCACGGGCCCAGCCGCGTCAGTTCCGCGCGCGCCTCGTCCAGGCCCGGCAGGCCGAGCGGGACGTCCATGGCGTCGGCCAGCATGTGCAGCACCCGGTGGTCGGGCAGTAGATGCCGGCCCGTGAGCTGGTCGGGTTTGAGCGCCACCTCGAACGGCCGGGCGCGGCCCTCCCAGTTCAGGAACGTCCCCGCCTTCTCGGCGACCGCGGCCACCGGCAGCACCACGTCCGCCCGGTCCGACACCTCGCTGGGCCGCATCTCCAGGCTGACCAGGAAACCCACCGCCTCCAGCGCCTCCCGGGCCCCGGCCGGATCCGGCAGGTCCACGACCTCGACACCGCCCACCAGCAGGGCGCCCAGCTCGCCGCGGGCCGCGGCCTGCAGGATCTGCCCGGTGTCGCGGCCGGGGCTGCGCGGCAGCTCCGGCACGCCCCACACGGCCGCCGTCTCCTCGCGCGCCCGCGGATCGGTGGCCGGCCGGCCGCCGGGCAGCAGCCCGGGCAGCGCGCCCGCCTCCAGCGCGCCCCGCTCGCCGGCCCGGCGCGGCAGCCACACCAGGCGGGCGCCCGTCGCCGCGGCCAGCTCCACGGCCGCCGTCAGCCCGCCCGCGACGCCCGCGAGCCGCTCGCCCACGGCGAGCACCGCGCCCGGTGCGCGCAGCGCGTCCGCCGCGGCCTGCCCGGCCGCGTCCAGGCCCGAACCGGCGGCCAGGGCCCGCAGCCATTCCGGTTCGGTGCCGGGGGCCGCCGGCAGCAGCGTGCCGCCGGCCTTGGTCAGTCCTCGTGTCGCGTGCGTGGCCAGCGAGAACAGCCGCTGGCCGGAGCCGCGCCAGGCCTTGCGCAGCCGCAGGAAGACGCCCGGCGCCTCCTCCTCGGCCTCCAGGCCCACCAGCAGCACGGCGGGGGCCTGTTCCAGCGCCGCGTACGTCACGCCGCCGCCGTCCAGGTCGCGGCCGCGGCCGGCGACGTGGGCGGCCAGGAAGTCGGCCTCCTCACCGCTGTGCACCCGGGCCCGGAAGTCCACGTCGTGCGTCTGCAGCGCCACCCGGGCGAACTTGGCGTACGCGTACGCGTCCTCGACCGTCGGCCGGCCGCCCGTGAGGACCCCGGCGCGGCCACGCGCCGCGGCCAGCCCGCGGGCGGCCGCCTCCAGCGCCTCCGGCCAGCTCGCCGGCTCCAGCACGCCGCTCTCGCCGCGTACCAGCGGCGTGGTGAAGCGCTCCGGCCGCTGGGCGTAGCGGAACGCGAAGCGCCCCTTGTCGCACACCCACTCCTCGTTGACCTCGGGGTCCTCGGCGGCGAGCCGGCGCATCACCTTGCCGCGCCGGTGGTCGGTGCGCAGGGCGCAGCCGCCCGCGCAGTGCTCGCACACCGACGGCGAGGAGACCAGGTCGAAGGGGCGGGCGCGGAAGCGGTACGCCGCCGACGTCAGCGCGCCCACCGGGCAGATCTGGATGGTGTTGCCGGAGAAGTACGACTGGAAGGGGTCGCCCTCGCCGGTGCCGACCTGCTCCAGGGCGCCCCGCTCCAGCAGCTCGATCATCGGGTCGCCGGCGATCTGCTGGGAGAAGCGGGTGCAGCGCGCGCACAGCACGCAGCGCTCGCGGTCGAGCAGGATCTGCGGCGAGATCGGCAGCGGCTTGGCGTACGTGCGCTTCCTGCCCTCGAAGCGGGAGTCGGCGCGGCCGGTGCTCATGGCCTGGTTCTGCAGGGGGCACTCGCCGCCCTTGTCGCAGACCGGGCAGTCCAGCGGGTGGTTGATCAGCAGCAGTTCCATCACGCCGCGCTGCGCCTTCTCGGCGGCGGGCGAGGTGAGCTGGGTGTGGACGACCATGCCGTCGGTGCAGGTGATGGTGCACGAGGCCATGGGCTTGCGCTGGCCCTCGACCTCGACCATGCACTGCCGGCAGGCGCCGACCGGGTCCAGCAGCGGGTGGTCGCAGAACCGCGGGATCTCGATGCCCAGCATCTCCGCGGCGCGGATGACCAGCGTGCCCTTGGGCACGGAGAGCTCGATGCCGTCGATGGTGACGGACACCAGGTCCTCTGGTGGCACGGCCGCGGGCCCGGACCCGGAGGGGGCGGGCGTGGTGACTGTCATGCGTTCACCCCCAGGTGAGCGTGCTGGTTGCCGACGCCCTCGTCGGCCCAGACCGTGGACTTGGCCGGGTCGAAGGGGCAGCCGCGCCCCTTGATGTGCTGCTCGTACTCGCCGCGGAAGTACTTGAGCGAGGAGAAGATGGGGCTCGCCGCGCCGTCGCCGAGGGCGCAGAAGGACTTGCCGTTGATGTTGTCGGCGATGTCGGCGAGCTTGTCCAGGTCGCTCATGCGGCCCTTGCCGGCCTCGATGTCGCGCAGCAACTGCACCAGCCAGTAGGTGCCTTCGCGGCAGGGCGTGCACTTGCCGCACGACTCGTGCGCGTAGAACTCCGTCCAGCGGGTGACCGCCCGCACCACGCACGTGGTCTCGTCGAAGCACTGCAGCGCCTTGGTGCCCAGCATCGAGCCGGCGGCGCCGACCCCCTCGTAGTCCAGCGGCACATCGAGGTGCTCGTCGGTGAGGATCGGCGTCGAGGAGCCGCCCGGCGTCCAGAACTTCAGCCGGTGGCCGGCGCGCATGCCACCGCTCATGCCGAGCAGCTGGCGCAGGGTGATGCCCAGCGGCGCCTCGTACTGCCCCGGGCGCGTGACGTGGCCGCTGAGCGAGTACAGCGTGAAGCCGGGGGACTTCTCGCTGCCCATCGAGCGGAACCACTCCTTGCCCCGGGCCAGGATCGCGGGCACCGAGGCGATGGACTCGACGTTGTTGACCACCGTGGGGCAGGCGTACAGACCGGCGACGGCCGGGAAGGGCGGGCGCAGCCGGGGCTGGCCGCGGCGGCCTTCGAGGGAGTCGAGCAGGGCCGTCTCCTCGCCGCAGATGTAGGCGCCCGCGCCCGCGTGCACGGTGATGTCGAGGTCGAGCCCGCTGCCGAGGGCGTCCTTGCCCAGGCGGCCGGCCGCGTACGCCTCGCGGACGGCCTCGTGCAGCCGCCGCAGCACGGGCACGGCCTCGCCGCGCAGGTAGATGAAGGCGCGGCTGGAGCGGATCGCGTAGCAGGCGATCAGCATGCCCTCGATGAGCGCGTGCGGGTTGGCGTAGAGCAGCGGGATGTCCTTGCAGGTGCCCGGCTCGGACTCGTCGGCGTTGACGACGAGGTAGTGCGGCTTGCCGTCGCCCTGCGGGATGAACTGCCACTTCATCCCGGTGGGGAAGCCTGCGCCGCCGCGCCCGCGCAGGCCGGAGTCCTTGACGTAGCCGATGACCTCGTCGGGCGTCATCTCCAGGGCCTTGCGCAGCCCCTCGTAGCCGTCGTGCCGCAGGTAGGTCTCCAGCGTCCACGAGCGCGGTTCGTCCCAGAAGGCGCTGAGCACGGGCGCGAGCAGCTTCTCGGGGCTGGTCTCGAAGATCTCGGGTGCCACGGTCATCCCTCCCCCTCCTCGGTGACCGGGCCATGGGGGTGGTCCGGGTCCGACGCGGATGTGGGCTGCGGTGCGTCATGGGAGCTGGGGTGCTCCGGGGGGCGCTCGCCCTGCGGCGGCTCGCCGCGCGGCGGCCCGACGCGGGCCGGGGCCGCGCTCTCGCCCCTGGCCAGCCGCAGCCCGGCCAGCGTGGCGTGCCCGGCGCTGCCGCCCGCCTCGACGGCGCCGGGCCGCCGGTCGGGGAAGCCGGCGAGGATGCGGGCGGTCTGGCGGTACGTGCACAGGGGCGCGCCGCGGGTGGGTTCGACGGGCCGGCCGGCGCGCAGGTCGTCGACGAGGCGCACGGCGCTCTCGGGCGTCTGGTCGTCGAAGAACTCCCAGTTGACCATCACCACGGGCGCGTAGTCGCAGGCGGCGTTGCACTCGATGTGTTCGAGGGTGACCTTGCCGTCCTCGGTGGTGCCGCCGTTCCCGACGCCCAGGTGGCGCTGGAGGGTCTCGAAGATGGCGTCGCCGCCGAGCACCGCGCACAGGGTGTTGGTGCACACGCCGACCTGGTAGTCGCCGCCCTGCTTGCGGCGGTACATGGTGTAGAAGGTCGACACCGCGGTCACCTCGGCCGTGGTCAGCTCCAGCTGCTCGGCGCAGAAGCGGATGCCGGTGCGGGTGACGTACCCCTCCTCGGCCTGCACCAGGTGCAGCAGCGGCAGCAGGGCACTGCGGGCATCGGGGTAGCGGGCGATGATGTCCGCGGCATCCGCCTCCAGCCGCTCCCTGACCTCCTGGGGGTAGTCGGGCGCGGGAAGCCGGGGCATCCCCAGCTGGACCTCGCTCACCTTTCCTCCTTCGCTTCTCCGCCCGCGCGGCGAAGAGGTGCGGACATCGCGGTCGTCTGCGGCCCGGTGGCCGCGCGTGCGACGCTCAACGGTCAACGCCTCCCATCACGGGGTCGATGGACGCGACGGCCACGATCACGTCGGCGACCATGCCGCCCTCGCACATCGCCGCCACGGCCTGGAGGTTGGTGAAGGACGGGTCGCGGAAGTGGACCCGGTACGGGCGGGTGCCGCCGTCGCTGACGATGTGCACGCCGAGCTCGCCCTTGGGGGACTCCACGGCCGTGTACGCCTGTCCCGGGGGCACCCGGAAGCCCTCCGTCACCAGCTTGAAGTGGTGGATCAGGGCCTCCATCGAGGTGCCCATGATCTTCTTGATGTGGTCGAGGGAGTTGCCGAGCCCGTCCGGGCCGAGGGCCAGCTGCGCGGGCCAGGCGATCTTCTTGTCGGCGACCATGACCGGGCCCGGGGCGAGCCGGTCCAGGCACTGGTCGACGATGCGCAGCGACTGGCGCATCTCCTCGATGCGGATGAGGAAGCGGCCGTAGGCGTCGGCGGTGTCGGCCGTGGCGACGTCGAAGTCGTAGGTCTCGTAGCCGCAGTAGGGCTGGGCCTTGCGCAGGTCGTGGGGCAGGCCGGTGGAGCGCAGGATGGGGCCGGTGACGCCGAGCGCCATGCAGCCGGCGAGGTCGAGGTGGCCGATGTCCTGCATGCGGCCCTTGAAGATGGGGTTGCCGGTGGCGAGCTTGTCGTACTCCGGCAGGTTCTTGCGCATCTTCTTCACGAATTCGCGCACCACGTCCACCGCGCCCGGGGGGAGGTCCTGGGCCAGGCCGCCGGGGCGGATGTAGGCGTGGTTCATCCGCAGGCCGGTGATCAGCTCGAAGATGTCGAGGATCATCTCCCGGTCGCGGAAGCCGTAGATCATGATCGTGGTGGCGCCGAGCTCCATGCCGCCGGTGGCGATGGCCACCAGGTGCGAGGAGATTCGGTTCAGCTCCATGAGCATGACGCGGATGACGGAGGCGCGGTCGGGCACCTGCTCCTCGATGCCCAGCAGCTTCTCCACGCCCAGGCAGTACGCCGCCTCGTTGAAGAACGGCGTCAGGTAGTCCATGCGCGTGACGAAGGTGGTGCCCTGCGTCCAGGTGCGGAATTCGAGGTTCTTCTCGATGCCGGTGTGCAGGTAGCCGATGCCGCAGCGGGCCTCGGTCACCGTCTCGCCGTCGATCTCCAGGATGAGCCGGAGCACGCCGTGGGTGGAGGGGTGCTGGGGGCCCATGTTGACGACGATGCGCTCGTCGTCGGCCTGCCGCGCGGCAGCGGCGACCTCCTCCCAGTCGCCGCCGGTGACGGTGTAGACGGCGCCCTCGGTGGTCTCGCGGGGGCTGGTTGGTGTCGACATCAGCTGTACGACCTCCGCTGGTCCGGAGCCGGGATCTGGGCGCCCTTGTACTCGACGGGAATGCCGCCGAGGGGGTAGTCCTTGCGCTGCGGGAAGCCCTGCCAGTCGTCGGGCATCATGATCCGGGTGAGCGCCGGGTGGCCGTCGAAGACCAGGCCGAAGAAGTCGTAGGTCTCGCGCTCGTGCCAGTCGTTGGTCGGGTAGACCTCCACGAGCGAGGGCACGTGCGGATCGGCGTCCGGGGCGCCGACCTCCAGCCTGATCACGCGATTGTGGGTGATCGAGCGCAGGTGGTAGACCGCGTGCAGCTCGCGCCCCTTGTCGCCGGGCAGGTGCACCCCGCTGACCCCGGTGCACAGCTCGAAGCGCAGGGCCGGGTCGTCGCGCAGGGTGCGGGCCACGACGGGCAGGTGCTCGCGGGCGATGTGGAAGGTGAGCTCCCCGCGGTCGACGACCGTCTTCTCGATCGCGTTCTCGGGAACGAGCCCCTGCTCCTCCAGCGCCCCCTCCAGCTCGTCGGCGACCTCGTCGAACCACCCGCCGTACGGGCGCGTGGCCGCCCCCGGCAGCCGTACGGTCCGCACCAGCCGGCCGTAGCCGGTGGTGTCGCCGCCGTCGTTCGCGCCGAACATCCCCGTGCGCACGCCGATGACCTCGCCACCGGCGAGCCGCTGGCCCGGCAGGTTCTGCGCGTCGAGGTCCTTGTCGGGGTTGACGCCGTTGGCGCTGACCGGGGGCTCCTGGGGGCCGGGGCCCTTGCCGTTCGCCTCGCTCATTGCAGCAGCCCCTTCATGTCGAGCAGCGGCAGCTCCTTGAGCGCCCTCTCCTCCGCCTCGCGCTCCGCCTTCTCCCGGTGCGGGCCGAGCTTCTCGCCCTGGATCTTCTGATGGAGCTTGAGAATCGCGTCCATGAGCATCTCGGGCCGGGGCGGACAACCGGGCAGGTAGATGTCGACCGGCACGATGTGGTCGACGCCCTGCACGATGGCGTAGTTGTTGAACATGCCGCCGGTGGACGCGCAGACACCCATGGAGATCACCCACTTGGGGTTGGGCATCTGGTCGTAGACCTGGCGCAGCACCGGCGCCATCTTCTGGCTCACCCGCCCCGCCACGATCATCAGATCGGCCTGCCGGGGGGAGCCGCGGAAGACCTCCATCCCGAAGCGGGCCAGGTCGTAGCGCCCCGCGCCGGTGGTCATCATCTCGATGGCACAGCAGGCCAGGCCGAACGTCGCGGGGAAGACGGACGCCTTGCGCACCCACCCCGCGGCCTGTTCGACGGTGGTCAGCAGAAAGCCGCTGGGCAGCTTCTCCTCGAGTCCCATGCGTCCTGCCCCCTAATCCCATTCCAGGCCGCCGCGCCGCCACACGTACGCGTAGGCGACGAAGACGGTCAGCACGAAGAGGAGCATCTCCACGAGCCCGAACATCCCCAGCGCGTCGAAGGTGACCGCCCAGGGGTAGAGGAAGACGACCTCGATGTCGAAGACGATGAAGAGCATCGCCGTCAGGTAGTACTTGATCGGGAAGCGACCGCCACCGGCCGGGTGCGGCGTGGGTTCGATGCCGCACTCGTACGCCTCGAGCTTCGCGCGGTTGTACCGCTTGGGCCCGATGATCGATGCCATGACCACGGAGAAGATCGCGAAGCCCGCGGCGAGGGCTCCCAGTACGAGGATGGGCGCGTAGGCGTTCACCGCTCCTCGCTCCTTCCAGTCTGTCGACGCTGACTGCTGGCTGACCGGACCCGGTGGCGGAGGCCCCTGGCGGAGATCGCCAGCATGTGAGGCAGTTCACAAGCCCGGGTCGCTTGCATCCTATGCCCGTCGCTCTGTGATCTGCGACACGGCGTACGCGCCCATGTTTGTGATCTCCACCACCCGGCGAACGATCATCAAGTCGGATGATCAGCGATCTTCATACGCAAAGCGGTTGAGCGATCACCAGAGGTGACATTCCGCGGCTGCGTCGCTGGTCGGAGCGGGGTTGCATTATCAAGTGCGACCGGCTCCCGGCAAATTGGCGAGATCATTCGTCAACTGATATATGGCGGTAACCCGCCGGGGCGACGCCGGTCAGCACGCACGGTGGGGGTGGCGCGACGGTGGGCCGGGGGTGACGGACGGGACGGATGGTCCGGCAAGCGCACCCGTTCACGAGCCGACCGGGTCGAGCCGGGCGGACCGGACGGACCCGCCCGGCACATCAGGCCGACGAATCGCTCCGTTTTGTGCGCTTGAGGCGCTTCGCTGGTTTCGGGTGAGTCGCCAGGGTCGTCAGTCCCGAGCCGAGCCGGGCGATGCGTGAGTTGCGCCACGCGCCGGGAGGTTCGAGGGCCGGATTTCCTGGGTAGCCTCGACGTGCGCACTGCAAAAGTGATAAGACGTCCGGCGGATGATCAACGATGGCGCAAATGCCATGCTGAGGCGGCTGTTCGCCCCTCCCCGCCGAGTCCGCGCCGTGACCCTCCCGTGATCCGAAACCCGGAAATCTCGGCGCGTCCACGCCAATTGTGGCGCACGTCACTTATGTTGAACTCGACCAGCGCGGGCTGGTAGTCCGTTGTCCCATGTCCCCCAACGCGCACATAACCAGCCACCGGAAGCCCCGTCGCCCCGCGACCCAGTCCTGGGTCGTGCGCACGGGTGTGGCCGGTGGCGTCCTTGGCACCCTGGCCGTGGCCGGGACCGCGTCCGCCGCCTCGAACACGGCCGAGAAGCCGGCCGAGCAGACGGTCGAGATCCCCGCCC
The DNA here is from genome assembly GCF_057552455.1 of Streptomyces sp. PKA51. Lineage (NCBI taxonomy): Bacteria > Bacillati > Actinomycetota > Actinomycetes > Kitasatosporales > Streptomycetaceae > Streptomyces > Streptomyces sp. PKA51. Next base: position 76,235 of record NZ_BAAJPZ010000007.1, on the reverse strand, counting down.
TCAACGCCGCCCTCTCCGGCTCCATCGCGCAGAGCGCCGACGCCACGCAGCAGGCAGCCGTCGAGTACCAGGTCCGTGCGCAGGTGGACGAGGCCGTCGAGGCCGCCAAGGTCGGCGCCAAGAAGGCCAAGGAAGAGGCCGAGCGCAAGGCCGAGGCCGAGCGCAAGGTCGCCGAGGCCGAGGCCCGCAAGGCCCAGGAGCGCGCCTCCCGCGGCGGCGACCGCACCGACATCAGCGGCAAGTCGACCTCCGCCTCCGACGAGTCGACCTCCACCGCCACCGGCAGCACCGCCACCCTCCTGAGCTTCCTGCGCGCCCAGCTCGGCAAGGCGTACGTCATGGGCTCCACCGGCCCCTCCTCGTACGACTGCTCCGGCCTGGTCATGGCCGCCTACAACCAGATCGGCGTCAGCCTGCCGCGCGTCTCCCAGGACCAGTCCACCACCGGCACCCAGGTCTCCCTGAGCAACCTCCAGGCCGGCGACATCCTCTACTGGGGCCCCGCGGGCAGCGCCTACCACGTCGCCGTCTACATCGGTGGCGGCAAGTTCATCGGCGCCCAGAACCCCAGCACCGGCATCGTCGAGCGCGACCTCAGCTACTCCCAGCCGACCGGCGCCGTCCGCGTCCTCTGACGCGCCGCCGGTCCCCGGCTCCACGGCACGCAAGGGCCGCCGTTCCCCCCGCTCGGAACGGCGGCCTTTCGGCATGCCCGGGTGCCCACCCCCGTTACCCACGGGCACCCGGCCCCCCTGTGCCGGTACGGCGAGTCTGCGCGCCGGTGCGGTACGTGGCAAACCCCTTCGGGTGGGATCGAAACCGCGGGGTGGGGGGTGGTCAGTCCACTGTTCCGCTGCCCACGGCGGCAAGGGTGCGGAAGGCGCGGACGGGAGTGAGCAGACCCCGGGAACGCTCGGGGTACCAGGCACTCACCAGTCCCGCGAACAGTCCGGTACCGGCCTGGAACGCGGGGGCCCCGGCCAGCCCGTTGACGAACTCGCCCTGAGCACGCAGCCAGCCGCCCGTTCTCCCGCCGACCTCCAGCCCGCACGAGTACGGTCCCCACTCCTCCCCGGGTCCGATGCCGTAGGCGCAGACGACCAGCCGGGTCCCCGGCGCAGGGATCCACCCCATGTCGAGCCCCGGGGCCGGGGTGTGGGTCACCACCGGCGAGATCAAACGGACCACGGCCAGGTTCGGGTAGGGCCACATCTTCTTCGGATCCTCATGCTCCGGAGGATGCCGCTCGACCAACAGGCCGCGGACACGCTTGTCCATCCAACCGACGCCGACCTCGTCCGCCGCGCCGAACGAACGCACCACCGCAGCGGTGGTCACCACGGTTCTGGGGTCGAGGAGCAGTCCGTTACCCAAAGGCCGGCCGTCCCCCGTCAGCTGCACGGTCAACGCCTCGGCGAGCGCCTCGCCCCGAGCCCACGAGTCCGCTGCCGGCAGCACGGAGTCGGACGGCGCCGGGACCTTCAAGCGTCGTTCCGCCTCCGCCAGCTGCCCCTCCAGCCACTCGCAGCGCTCCTCCGCCTTGCGGTGCAGCTCCCTGGCCTCCGCCAGTTCCTCCCGCAGCTGCCGGATCTCCTCCCGCAGGCGCGCGGCCTCCGCGTCGACAGGGCCGGACCCGAGCTGCAGCTGCAGCTGCAGGTCCCGGATGCGGTGCTCGCGGTCCCGGAGCGTGTCCTCCAGCCACCGCTCGCGCTGCGCGGCGCGCAGCGCCTCCTGGTCAGCCGCGGCCAGCCGCTGCTGCAGCAGCTGCACCCGGTGGACGGGGCTCTTGCCCGCCGCCAGCGCAGCGTTGTGCAGCCCTCGCAGCATTTCCATCGTTTCCGGCGTCGGCACGGTGCCGCGTTTCTCCGCCACGTCGTGCAGCAGATTGAGCACGAACTCCCACCGCGGCAGCCGCTGCCCGCTCAGGAAGCGCGAAACGGTGGACGAGTCGTAGCTCCGGCGCGCGGCATACCGCCGCGTGGACACGTCCAGCCCGGCGAACAAGTCGCGCAGCGCCTGCGCCAGGGCCCGGACCTCCGGGCCGAGCTCGTCGTCGAATGCCTGTAACTCGCCCATCGCTCCCCCGCTGCCGCCGAGTTGGCAGCACTGCTGCACCTGCCGCAGCAGTCCGCCGGCCACCGATCCTCAGTCGTACACCATCGACACCACCGATCGGAGCAGCATGCGCAACGCGGAACGCGGACCGTACGACCTGATCGTCTTCCTCGCCGTCCTGACGGCGGGCGTCACGCTCGTCTGCGTGGGCGTCCCGCCGCAGTCCCTCGCGGCGATCGCCATCGCCCTCTCCGGCCTGTACGCGACGTGGCGCGGCGGCGGCCGCACGCGCTGATCACGTAGCGCGCAGCTCGAACCACACGCGCTTGCCGACGACATCCATCCCGTCCCACACGAGGCTCACGCCGGAGGCGTGCGACAGCTCCCGTACGAGGGCCAGGCCCCTCCCCCGCTCGTCGTCCGGCCGCGCCGGCCCCCGCCGGTACGGCCGCCTGACCGGGTCCCCGTCGCGAACGGCGATGGTGGCCCGGTCGCTGCCGTGCACGGTCACCTCGACGGCGACGGTCGGTACGCGGGCATGCTGCACGACGTTCGTGACGGCGTCGGACACGCACACGCACGCGTCGTCGATCAGTGCGGAGTGGCCCGTGGCCTGCAGCGTTCCGCTGACGAACTGGCGCGCGAGGCGCGGGGTGGTGGGGCTGGCCGGTGCGGCCAATTCGTAGAAGTTTTCGGGCAGTACGGATTCCATGGGGCGACTCCCAACGGTCAGCCGGTGACTCCCGCGCGCCCCCAGTCGTCCGTGGCCCGGCCCCCGCGGTACGCCCAACGGGCGCGCGGGAGGCTGCACTTCGGGTCTTCCCGACCTGATGCGCGGCGTTGGCAGGACGCTAGGGGTCAACTGTGCCCCGGGGCAAGCTTGTCGCTTGTCTGCAACCCGAACGATGGACCCGTGGCAGGGTTGGCGCAACACTGTGCGCAGACAGGGAAGAGGGGCCATGCCACCAAGGGAGAACCCGACCGCCCGGCAGGTGCGCCTGGGCACGGAACTGCGCAAGATGCGCGAACGCGCAGGCAGAACGGCCCGCGAGGCAGCCGGACTGATCTCCGTCGACCAGGCGAAGATCAGCCACATCGAAGCCGGCCGCGTCGGCGTCAGCGAGGAGCGCGTCCGCAGGCTCGCAACGTTCTACTCCTGCAGCGACACGGCCCTGATCGACGCCCTGTGCGCCATGACCCACGAACGCCGCGGCCAGCACTGGTGGGAGGAGTACCGCGGGGTACTGGCACCGGGATTCCTGGACATCGCGGAACTGGAGCACCATGCGGTTGCTTTGCGCAACCTGCAGACCGTGACGATTCCCGGCCTATTGCAGACGGAGGCATACGCTCGCGCATTGTTCAGTAGCGTGATTCCGAAGCCCCCACATGACGAGGTCGAGGCTCGGGTCGCGCACCGGATGGCCCGGCAGCAGCTCTTGGAACGGGACGACGCACCCGAGCTCGATGCCATCATCCACGAGGCAGCACTGCGAATGAAGTTCGGAGGGAACGCAACAGCGCATGCGCAGCTGCAATCGCTGCTGGACGCCTTCGATCGCCCGAACGTGCACATCCGCATCATCCCGTTCGCCAGCGAGCAGTTCATCGAGGCGGCAACACAGCCGGTTCTCTACGCAATCGCGCGCGTAACCCAGCTGGATACCGTCCAGATCGACAGCGCCCTTGGCGGGCGGTTCCTGGACGCCGATGCCGACCTCGAACGATATCGAGCACTGTTCTCCGCGGCTGAGAGTGCAACTCTCCCCTCGGAGGAGTCACGTAACTTCGTCAGCCGACTACTCCTAGACGCCTGAGAGCCCTCAAGTGACCCGTAACGTTGGATGGCAAAAGTCCAGTTTCTCTGGGGGGAACGGCGAAAACTGCGTAGAAGTCGCCTTCTCCCACTCAGTGATTCTCATACGAGAAAGCGACCAACCCGAGGTGGTCCTCCTCCCCAGCAGAGCGGCGCTCGGCGCCCTGCTGGGCGCGGTCAAGCACGGGGCACTGCGATGACCCCCACGTCGCGGTGGCAGAAGTCGTCGTTCTCGGGCGGAGGTCCAGACAACAGCTGCGTCGAGGTGAGCCGCCTGGGCACGGCGATAGCGATAGGTGAGGGCGACACCCCTGGGCTGGTCGTGCTCGCGAGCAGAGCGGCGCTCGGCGCCCTGCTGGGCGCGGTCAAGCAGGGCGAGCTGCGATGACCGCAACCGTGCGGGGTGGCACCTCCGTCCCCACCCTTGCCTCACCTATCGATTCTCGATAGATTTCCATCGCAATTCGATGGAAGGGTGGCCATGGGAAAGCTGACAGTGGGCGCGCTGCGCGCCGTGCTCGGGGTGATGCTCGCCGGCACCGGATTCGTACAGGCCGGGATGGTGTGGGCGCTGGTCAGCGGGAGCGACCCGGAGGACGGGTCGCTCCCGCTGACCCCGCTGCGCTTGCTCACGATCCTCGGCATGGTGGCGGTCCAGGTCGCCGTGGTCTGCGTATGGCGGCTGGTGTCGATGGTGCGACGCGGAACCGTGTTCTCCCACGCCGCCTTCCGGTACGTGGACATCGTGATCGGCTCGATCGTCGCCGCTGCCCTGGTGTGGTTCGCGGTCACGGCCGTCAATGCGCCCGGCCAGCGGGACGACCCGGGCGTCACCGTCATCATGGCCGGGGTCGGCGTGGCCATCCTGGGCGTCGCGCTCATCGTGCTCGTGCTGCGGATGCTGCTCGCCCAGGCCGTCGCCCGCGACGTCGAAGCGGCGCAGATGCAGGCCGAGTTGGACGGGGTGATCTGATGCCGATCGCCGTCGACATCGACGTGATGCTGGCCAGACGGAAGATGTCCGTGGGCGAACTCGCGGACCGCGTAGGGATCACGCCCGCCAACCTGGCAGTACTGAAGAACGGCCGCGCCAAGGCGGTGCGCTTCGCGACGCTCGCCGCGCTCTGCGAGGCGCTCGAATGCCAGCCGGGCGACCTGCTTCGGTGGGAGGCGGAGGACACCGCGGGCGAATGAAGACGAGCGCACTGCTCCGTGCCTCTGGTGGCGGAGTGTGCGCTGCGCCGCTGCGCGGCTTGGGGGGCGAAGGGCCGGGCTGCGCCCTGGGGGGTCCACCCGCTGCGCGGCCGGAAGCGCGCACCCGGCACGGGCCCGGTGCCCGGCACCGGTCTGAGCGATGAAGCGCGCTACGCCGCTGCGCGGCTCAAGGCCGACCCCCGCAAGGGGCAAGGCCCCCCGGATCGCAGTGAAACCCGCCGCTGCGCGGCTCAAGGGCGGGCCCCGCAAGCGAAGGGCACCGCGCATCGCAGTGAAACCCGCCGCTGCGCGGCTTGGCGGCATTACCCCGCACCGCAGGGGCACCCTCCGCGAGGATTCCCGCCGCCAAGACGGCACCCAACCCCGGTGCCGGCATCCTGCCCGCGCAGCGAAGCGGAGCAACCAGCCCACAAGGAAGGGAAACGCAGCGAACACGGGGCTCGCCCTCAAGCCGCGCAGCGGCGGACCCCACTGCGCCAGGAAAACGATTCGGCGCACCCGCACGATGCCGGGCTCCCCCTTCCAGCCGCGCAGCGGGTGGACCCCCCAGGGCGCAGCCCGGCCCTCCGCCCCCCAAGCCGCGCAGCGGCGCAGCGCACACTCCGTCACCAGGCCCACCCACCCGCACCCACACCCACACCCACACCGCCGGTAGGGCCAAGCGGGCTTCGCCGCGCGGGCGCTCCATGTGCGGGTGCGTCGTGGCTTGTCGCGCAGTTCCCCGCGCCCCTGACGGGGGCGCTGCATGATCCGCCGGGCAGGCTGACAGGCCCTAGGGCGCATCCGGCCGTGGCGGCCACCGGGGGCCTGCGGTCGTGGCACGGCACTCCGTCTGCGGGCGCGTCGCGGCTCGTCGCGCCCACGCGGCGGCAGCCGCGGATCGGCAACGCCCCGCGCCCCTTCGGGGCGCCGTGGCGCGCCCGCGACGAGAATCCGCCGGGCACGCCCTATCCCCCGGCGTTCACCCACTCCCCCGTCATGGCCAGCACCCGCGCTCCGTCCACATCCGCAAGCTTGCCGCTCGCGAACTCGCGGGCCCACTCCGACGTCTGCATGCGCAGGGGCGGCTCCGCCGCCGTGAGGGCCTGGACCACCGTGGTTGCGGCCTCGGCCGGGGTCTGGGCGGTGGCGAAGATGTCGTCGAGCCGCGCCAGATACGCCGCCAGGGCGGGCCGGTAGGGGCCTGCGGCCTGGGACAGGCGTTCCACGTCCAGGCCGATGTTGTTCACGAACTCGCTGCTCACCGGCCCCGGTTCCACCACCGTGACCCGTACCCCGAACGGCGCCACCACCGGTGCCAGCGCTTCCATGAAGCCTTCGACCGCGAACTTCGCCGCGCAGTACGCCTCGTTGAAGGGCTGGCCGATGATCCCGCCCACGCTGCCGACGGTGATCAGGCGGCCGCCTGCGGCGCGCAGGTGCACCAGGGCGGCCCGGGTGGTCTGGACGACGCCGAAGAAGTTGACCTCCATCACGGCCCGTACGTCCTCGACGGAGTCCCGTTCGATGGTGCCCAGGTGGCCGGCGCCGGCGTTGTTGACCAGTGCGTCCAGGTGTCCGTGGTCGGTGACGACGCCCTCGATGCACGCGGTCACGGATGCCGCGTCGGTGACGTCGAGCCGGCGTACCTCCACCTGCCCGTCCACGCCCGCCGTGGTGGCGGCCTCGCGGAGGGCGCCGCCGCGCGAGAGGTCCCGCATGGTGGCGACGACGTGCCAGCCCGCCTGTGCCGCGGCCACGGCGGCGGCCAGGCCGATGCCCGACGACGTGCCCGTGATCAGGACGGTCTTCTCGCCGGTCATGCGCGACTCGCTCTCCCTCGTCCTGCCTGCCCTGCGTCAGTGTCGGCGCCTGCTCGGCCCCCGGGCCCACGGCACGCCGGGGGACGGGCCGACAGGCCCCTATCGGCCCCCGCCACAAGCCCGGTCCCCGCCATAAATCGCTGGCTCGTCGGCCCCCGCCTCGGTGATCATGGGCGTATGTCTGCTCTTCCCGCCGATCCGACGGTGCTGCACCCGATGCCCGAGCAGCCCCGCGTCGTGCTGCTGAAGCCTTTGGTGACGTCGCCGTTGATCGAGGTCGGGGAGTACTCCTACTACGACGACCCGGACGACGCGACCGCGTTCGAGACCCGCAACGTGCTGTACCACTACGGGCCGGAGAAGCTGGTCATCGGGAAGTTCTGTGCGCTGGGCACGGGCGTGCGGTTCCTCATGAACGGCGCCAATCACCGCATGGACGGCCCGTCGACCTTCCCGTTCCCCACCATGGGCGGCTCGTGGGCCGAGCACTTCGACCTGCTCACCGGTCTGCCGAACCGCGGGGACACGGTCGTCGGCAACGACGTCTGGTTCGGGCACGGTGCGACGGTCATGCCCGGTGTGCGGATCGGGCACGGCGCGATCATCGCCTCGGGTGCCGTGGTCACCTCCGGCGTACCCGACTACGGGATCGTCGGCGGCAATCCGGCCCGCCTCATCCGTACCCGGTACAGCGAGCAGGACGTCGCCCGCCTGCTGGCCGTGGCCTGGTGGGACTGGCCGGCGGAGCACATCACCGAGCACGTCCGCACCCTCATGTCCGGCAGCGTCGACGACCTCGAAGCAGCCGCCCCGCAGGCCCCCCGGCACTGAAAGAACGCCCTCCGCCCTCCTCAGTCCTCCGCCCTCCTCAGTACTGAAGCGAGTGATCCGACTTTGCCCGCACACATCGCCATGGTGGGCGTTCCCCTCCTCAGCCACGTCCTGCCGAGCCTGGAGGTCGTCCGTGAGCTGGTGGCCCGCGGCCACCGGGTGACGTACGCCAACGATCCGGCGGCCTCCGCGGTCGCCGAGCTGATCGCCGGCACCGGGGCCGAGCTGGTGCCCTGCACGTCCACGCTGCCGGTCGCCGACAACAACTGGCCGCAGGACGCCATTGCCGCGATGAGCCTCTTCCTGGACGACGCCGTCCAGGCGCTGCCGCAGCTGCGTGCCGTCTACGACGACGACCCGGCCGACCTGTACCTGTACGACATCGGCGCGTACGTCGGCCGGGCGCTGGCCGAGTCGCAGGGCCGGCCCTGCCTGCAGCTGTCCCCGACGTTCGTGGGCTGGCGCGACTACCACCGGGACGTCATGACGCACGTGCGGAAGCTGCCGGGCGCCGACGCGTACTGGGAGAGATTCGCGCAGTGGCTCGCCGATTCGGGGGCCACCACCACCGACGTGGACACCTTCTCGGGCGTCCCGGCGCGCGCCCTGGCACTGATCCCCCGGGCGATGCAGCCGCACGCCGAGCAGGTGGACACCGATGTGGTGACGTTCGTCGGCCCCTGTTCCGCCGCCCGCGCGGACGAGGGCGGCTGGATGCGCCCGGCGGGTGCGGCGAAGGTGCTGCTGATCTCCATGGGCTCGGCGAACACGCGCCAGGCGGAGTTCTACCGGCAGTGTCTCGCGGCCTTCGGCGACCTGCCCGGCTGGCACGTCGTGCTGCAGATCGGCAAGTACACCGACCCGGAGGAGCTCGGCGCGATCCCGGCCAACGTCGAGGTGCACCCCTGGGTGCCCCAGCCGGCGGTCCTGCGCGAGGCCGACGCCTTCGTCACCCATGCGGGCATGGGCGGTTGCGGTGACGGGCTGCTGGCCGGCGTGCCCATGCTCGTGGCCCCGCAGAACATGGAGCAGTCCATGAACGCGGACCGGCTCGTCGACCTGGGCGTGGCCCGCCGCATCGACACCGCGGACATCACCCCGGAGGACCTGCGGACGGCCCTGCTCGACCTCACCGCCGACGCGCAGGTCGCCCGCCGCGCGGCGCGGTTGCGCAGCGAGGTGCGGGCGGAGGGCGGCGCGGCGCGGGCCGCCGATCTGATCGAGGGCATGCTGGGCTGAGCCGGGACGTCATCCGTTGGGGTGGACGCCCGTCCCTGCGCAACATGCTGCGCACCGGCCGTCGTTGTACCTGCGTCCAGATGATCCTGATGATCCAACGATCCGATCAACGGAGTGGGTTGCGATGACCTTTGAGACCCCTGTCCTCGTCCGTCGTGCCGTGGCCGTCGCGGGTGCCACCTTCGCCGGGCTGGCCGCCGCGGCGGGCGTGGCCGCGGCCAGTACGAACGTCCTCGGCGTCGGCAACCCCGCCGCCGACAACACCTGCGTCAACAAGACGGGCCCCGCCACGGCCGCCGTCACGCACAGCCCCGGGGTGCGCAGCGCGCACCTCACCCAGCTGCCCGTCGCGCTGCCGCTGAACCGCTGCGGCAACTGAGACCGGCAATCGAGGCCAGCGTTCGAGAGCGGCGTTCGAAACCGGCGTTTCGGCGGCCGGGCCCCCGGAAAGGATCTTGCGGTCGACGACGCTGTACGCGCGTGCAGCCGGGCACCCGTACAGCCGTCCCGTAGAGGGGGAACCCGTGGCGGACTCCGATTCCGTCCACGTCGCATGCGCCGACGTGTGGATGCTGGCGCGGGAGCACCCGGCGCCGCTGCTCAAGGCGACCAGGGCACTGTCCGGGGCGCTGGCGCGGACCTTCGGCCCGCGGTTCGCCGTCTGGCACTCCGACGAGCTGCTGTTCGGCGTCCGGGAGGGCCGCCTGGTGCTGCGCACCCTCGGCGGCCTGGACGTACCGCCGCCGCGCGTCGTCCTGGTGCGGCAGGCTCCCGGCAGCATGTCCCACGACCGGGAGCTGACGCTGCTGCGGCACCTGGAGCGCATGGGCGCCGTCCTGGTCAACAGTGCCGATGCGGTGCACCGCTGCCGCAACAAGCTGTGGCAGCTGCAGGACCTCGCCCTGGCCGGGCTGCCGGTGCCCGACTCCCTGTCGTACGCGACGGCGCCGCTCGGCGGGGTGGTGCGCAGCCCCGCCCTGGAGACGCCGTGCGTGGTGAAGTCCGTCAACGGCCACGGCGGGAACCGGGTGTTCCTCGCCCCCGACGGGGAGCTGCTGCGGGCGGTGGCGGGCAGCCTGGCGCAGGAGGTGCCGCTGCTGTTCCAGGGGTACGTGACCGCCTCCCACGGCCGGGACCTGCGGGTGGTGGTCGTGGACGGCGTCCCGGTGGCGGCCGAGGTGCGGACCTCGGCCGACGGTTCCCTCGCCGCGAACCTCGCCCGCGGCGGCACCGCGGACCTGTGCCCGGGCCGCTACCCGGCCGCGGAGGCACTGGCGGTGGCGGCCGCCGGGGCGCTGGGCCTGACGGTGGCCGGGGTGGACCTGCTCTTCACGGCCGACGGGGGCCATGTGATCTGCGAGGTCAACGCGGTCCCGGGCTGGCGCCCGGGCATGACGGGGGTGATCCCCGCGATCACCGCGTACCTCACCGGCCTGCTGGCACAGGCACCGCCGCCCGTCAGTACGTGACGGGCGCGGCAGGCGGGGCGTACGGGGCGCCCGGCAGGGCGCCGAGCAGGTACTGGCCTTCCTCGCGGCAGTCCGCCGGGAAGCGCAGTTTGAGCCCCTTCTCCCAGCCGGCCACCGCCAGCTCGCCGACCAGCGTGATGCCGAACATCCCGTTCTTCGGGGCGCTGCCCGCCACACAGGCACGCGGCAGGTCCATCAGGAGCTTGCCGGGTTTGCCGGAAGGCGTGTAGCCGTTGAAGAACAGCAGCCGCCGGTCGGTGAGGACGATGTACATCTGCCGCGGCCGGACGGTGGCGATCACCGTACCCGCGCTCACCACGCCCACCAGGACCGTCGTGGCCAGCTGCCGGCGCTTGGAGACGCTGCCGACCTGGGCGAAGGTGATGAGCTCGACCCTCTCCCCCGGGAACAGCAGCGGAAACGCAGCCTCGTAGGTCTGTTGCTGACGGCGTTCTTTGAGCGGCACTGGGGCTCCGTGTCGGGGGGTGCGGGTGGTGCAGGCACGAACCGTATGGCACGCACTCCCAAGGTTTCGGCACGAAAACCCCAAGATCAGCCCTGCTTCGCCGCCGGGCGGTACGTGCACGCCTGGGTGCCGGTGCTGCTGGTGACGACGTCCACCAGTTCGAGCTCGCGCAGCAGGCCGTCGCGCGGGAAGATCGTCTTGCCGCCGCCCAGCAGCACCGGCATCACGATGAGCCGCAGTTCGTCGAACAGGCCCTCGTGCAGGAGGGTGCGGACGAGGCTGGGGCTGCCCATGACGAGCAGGTCGCCGCCCTCGGTCGCGCGCAGCTCGCGGATGCGGGCCAGGGCCTCGTCGCCGAGGATGCGGGTGGTGTTGTCCCAGGCCGGGGGCTCGTCGCCGAGGGTGGTGGAGACGACGTACTTGGGGATGGCGTTCATGCGGTCGGCGAAGGGGTCGCCGGCCCGCTCGGGCCAGGCCGCGGCCATCGTCTGCCAGGTGCGGCGCCCGAACAGCAGGGCCTCGGCCTTGCCGAGGGCGTCGGCGAAGGCCCCGCCGACGACGTCGGGGTCGAAGAACCGGTGCGACCAGCCGCCGTGGGCGAAACCGTCCTCGGTGTCCTCCTCCGGGCCGCCCGGTGCCTGCACGACGCCGTCGAGGCTGATGAACTCACTGATCACGATGCGCATGGGATGTGCTTCTCCTTCGTGACGCTACGCGTCGCTGGTGTCGGCGAGGGTGTGGGCGACGAGGGCGTTGGCGTGTCCGTGGCCGAGCCCGTGCTCGGCCTTGAGCCAGGCGACCAGCTCCATGTGCCGGGTCAGGGGCGAGGAGCGGATGAGCTCCTGCCATGCGGCCATGGGGCGACCGTACTTCTTCTCGATGGACGGGAAGTAGCTGGCGGGGCCCTTCACCCGGGTGGTCATGCGACTGTCCTCCGTTGCGCACTGCACTTGTGTACGATGTCCACATTCGGAGGATGCGGCGATCCGCGCCCCCCGCGATCAACTGCAGCCTAGACGAGAAAAGTGGATACTGTCCACATAGGGAGGTGCGGGCTGTGGCCGAGGATGCCGGGCCGAAGCGCACGACGTACCGTCACGGCGACCTGCGCAACGCCCTGATCAAAGCGGGCTTCGAACTGGCCCGCGAGGGCGGGCCGGAGGCCGTCGTCCTGCGGGCCACGACGCGGCGGGCGGGAGTCGTGCCCAACGCCGCCTACCGCCACTTCGCCGACCGCGGCGCCCTGCTGCACGCCGTCTCCCAGGCCGCCATGGCCGAGGTCGCCCGCACGATGGAGGCCGAACAGGCCGCCCTGCCCCCGGCCGCCGACGCGACCGCCGCCGCACGGGCCCGCTTCCGGGCGGTCGGCACCGGCTACGTGCGCTTCGCCCGGGAGGAGCCGGGCCTGTTCCGCACCGCCTTCCACGTCCCCGGCGACATGACCCACGCGGCCGACGGGACCGCCGCGGGCGACGGCGGCAGGACTCCGTTCGAACTCCTCGGCGCGGCCCTCGACGACCTCGTCGAGGCCGGCGTCCTGCCGGAGGACCGCCGCCCCGGCGCCGAGTTCCTCGCCTGGTCGGCCGTCCACGGCCTGGCCGCCCTCCTCATCGACGGCCCCCTGCGCGGCCTGCACGCCGCCCAGGTCCGGCAGGCGGTCCAGGACGTCATCGACATGATCGAGCGCGGCCTGTGACCGGCGGTGGGGCCGGGCCGCGTCAAGGGATGGGCACCGGACCGCGTCAATGGATGCGGAAGGACGTCCCCGTCACCAGCGTGCCGCCGAACGTCGCGCGGGTGTGCGGGGGCAGCGGACGCTGGGCGCATGCCTGGGTCCAGCAGGCCGAGGCGGTGTACTTGCCGGTGTCGTAGCCGCTGCGATAGGGCCAGTTGCCGCGGGCGGTGCCCGGAGAACCGTAGAAGCCCTGGTGGGCGTACGGGACACGGCCGCTGAGATAGCAACCGTCGCCGCTGTTGCAGACGTTGTGCCGGCTGATGCCCTGCGCACCCGCCGGCTCGGCCGACCGCCGGACGGACAGGACCGCGCCCGTGGCCGGGTCGAGGACGACGGTCTTGGGCGCGTCCGAGGCGAGCAGGGTCTGTTCCTGAGTGGTCAGGGGCGGTATGGGCCCGGGACCCGCCTGGGCCGGGGCGGCGAGGCCGAGGCCCAGGGCGCCGGCCGCGACGGCAAGGGCGGCGGCGCGGCGCAGGGACGGGCGGGGCGTGCGGTGCGGCGACATGGTGAACCCCCCATGCTCGACCGGTGATTGACCGACAGGCTAGGGGGCGCCTGCGCCGCACGGAACCCGCTGTCGTACTCCTGTCCGGATCCGGTCGGAGCGTCAGGGGCAGTTGAGGGCGGCGTTGCCGGTGTCGATCACGCAGGCGTCGGTGCCGTCGCCGGCGTCGACCGTGCCGCGGTTGTCGTGGACGTGGAGGGTGTCATCGCCGTCGTCGCCGTGGACGGTGCCGGTGGGGGCAACGGTGCCGTTGATGTCGATGTGGTCGTTGTCGAAGACCCCTTCGATCAGGCCGCGGATGGTCACCGCGCCGTCGGCGAGGATGACGTCCGGGCCCCGGGCGCCACGGATGACGCTGTGCTCCCCGGTGTCGGCGGTGCTGAAGAGCAGGATGGTGTCGCGGTCCTGGCCGCCGCGCACCGTGCCCAGCACGGCGCCGCGCAGGTCGATGGCGTCCTCGCCGGCCTGGCCGTCGACGTCCGCGGTCTCGGTGAGCCGGGCGTCGCGTTCGAGGGTGATGTGGTCGGCGCCCGCGCCGCCGAGCACGTGTCCCTCGACGGCGCCGGACAGCGACACGGTGTCGTCGCCGGCACCGGCGTCCACGGTGTCGCCTTGGGCCAGTGCGGTGCAGACGATGGTGTCGTTGCCGTCGGTTCCGTTGATCTGCGGGCCCTCGACGGGGGTGCCGTTGACGGTGCAGGTGGGTGCGGCGGCGCCAGGCTCGGCGGCGAAGGCGACGGGTCCCGGGCGGACGGCCACGGGCAGGACGAGAACGGCCGCCACGGCGAAGGCGACGGCACAGTCGGGCTTCTTCATCAGGGCCCTCCCTCGAAAAGAGGTGGTGTGCGCGAGGTCCGCCCGCCGCGCACGGGTGGTCCGCACGGCGGGCGGGGGCGTGCCGCGAGGCGGCGAGCACGGCGTCACGGGCAGTCGAGCGCCCGGTTGCCTTGGAGGATCACGCAGGAGTCGAGGCCCGGGCCGCCGTCGACGAGGCCCAGGTTGAGGTGGACGAGGATCCTGTCGTTGCCGAAGCCGCCGTTGACGCGGCCGTAGGGGCCGACGATGCCGACGTCGATGAAGTCGTCGCCGCCGAGGCCGTCCACGACGGTGAAGGCGTCGACGCTCTCGCAGGTGATGTGGTCGGGGCCGTTGGTGCCGTGGACGACCGCCCCGGTCACGGGAATGCCGTTGACGGAGCAGGTCGTCAGCCTCTTCGCCTTCTCCGCGGGCACGGCATGCGGCGCGGCGGGCGACACGGAATGCGGCGCTGCATGCGGCGCGGCGTACGCGGGGCCGGCGAGGACGGCGGCGGGCAGGGTCAGCGCCGCGGCGAGCGCGGCGAGGCGGGCGGTGCGGGCAGTGCGTCTCCTCAGAGGGTTCATGACGAGCGGGTTCCCTTCACGAGAAAGCCCTTCCGGCCCCGCAAACGGAGCCGGACTCTCCTCCAAACTTCCGTGAACACGACACGCCGAAACCGCACGAAAGCTACACGAAGGGGTGAATCACTCCGCGCTCCTGACGAACCCTCAGGATCGGGGCGCCACCTTGCTCAGCCCATTGATGATGCGGTCCATCGCGTCGCCGCCCGTCGGATCGGTCAGATTGGCCAGCATCTTCAACGTGAACTTCATCAGCAGCGGATGCGTCAGACCCCGCTCCGCCGCCAGCTTCATCACCTTCGGATTGCCGATGAGCTTCACGAACGCCCGGCCGAGCGTGTAGTAGCCGCCGTAGGTGTCCTTGAGAACCTTCGGGTAGCGCTGCAGGGCCAGCTCCCGCTGGGCGTACGAGCCGCGGGCGTGCGCCTGGACGATCACATCCGCCGCGAGCTGCCCCGACTCCATGGCGTACGCGATGCCCTCGCCGTTGAACGGGTTCACCAGGCCACCGGCGTCACCGACCAGCAGCAGCCCGCGCGTGTAGTGCGGCTGGCGGTTGAAGGCCATCGGCAGGGCCGCGCCGCGGATCGGACCCGTCATGTTCTCGGGCGTGTAGCCCCACTCCTGCGGCATCGAGGCGCACCAGGCGCGCAGCACCTCGCGCCAGTCCAGCTCCTTGAAGGAGGCGGAGGTGTTGAGCACGCCGAGACCGACGTTGCTCGTGCCGTCGCCCATGCCGAAGATCCAGCCGTAGCCGGGCAGCAGCCGGTCCGGGCCCGGACCGCGCCGGTCCCACAGTTCCAGCCAGGACTCCAGGTAGTCGTCCTCGTGCCGCGGCGAGGTGAAGTACGTGCGCACGGCCACGCCCATCGGGCGGTCCTCGCGCCGGTGCAGCCCCATGCCCAGCGACAGGCGGGAGGAGTTGCCGTCGGCGGCGACCACCAGCGGGGCGGCGAAGGTGACCGGCGCCTTCTCCTCCCCCAGCTTCGCCTCCACGCCCACGATCCGGCCGGTGACCCCGTCCACGACGGGCGCGCCGACGTTGCACCGCTCGTACAGCCGGGCGCCCGCCTTGACCGCCTGCCGCGCCAGCTGCTCGTCGAAGTCGTCCCGCTTGCGCACGAGCCCGTAGTCCGGGAAGGACGCCAGCTCCGGCCAGTCCAGCTCCAGGCGCACGCCGCCGCCGATGATGCGCAGACCCTTGTTGCGCAGCCAGCCCGCCTCCTCGGAGACGTCGATGCCCATCGCCACCAGCTGCTTGGTGGCGCGCGGCGTCAGGCCGTCGCCGCACACCTTCTCGCGCGGAAACGCCGTCTTCTCCAGCAGCAGGACGTCCAGGCCGGCCTTGGCCAGGTAGTACGCGGTCGTGGAACCGGCCGGACCCGCCCCGACCACGATCACATCGGCACGGTGTTCGGTACGCGTACGCGACTCGGTCACGGCGGGCTCTCCGTTTCGGCAAGGGGACGGGGACTGCTGGGCTCGTACCCGCCGAGTCTAAGAGCCGCGCCGTGCCGCCGGACCGGCGCCTGCGCGAGCGCGCCGGGTCAGTCGAAGTCCAGCGGACCCACCCACCAGTACTTCAGCGCGTTGTCGAACACCGAGCGCCCCTGGGGGCCGAACCGGTCCCGCCAGGTGTACATGATCGCGTACTCCTTGCCGTCGGCATCCACGTACGCCTGGTCGAGCGCGTGCATGACCTCGCCGTTCTTCTCCCTCCACGTCCACTCCCACAACGCACCCTGCCGCCCGCGGAAGGTGTTGCGGGTCAGCTGCACGCGGGTGTAGCCGTCCTGCTGGGAAACGGTCTTCTCCAGCTGCTCGAAGTGCTCGTACGAGTAGACGGCGGGCTTGCGCGTAATACCGACCCGCACGGTCTCCGGCCCGGTGGGACCGTGGTAGTCGGTCTGGTCACTGCCCTTGTCCTGACTGCTCCACCCCTCGGGCAGGGCGAGCGAGTACCCCTCGGGGGAGGTCACACGCGCATACCCCTTGGGCAGTTGACCGGCAGGCGGCTGCGCAGCCGCCGGATCGGCGGAGCCGCCGGCGGACGGCTCCGCGGAGGGCTTCGCGGACGGGTCCGCGGACGGCTTCGCGGAGGGCTTCGCCGACGGACCGGCCGTGGCGGGCGTCCGGTCGTCGGCGCCCTTGCCGTCGTCACCACCCGTCAGCATCACGCCGGCGGTGGCGGCACCGCCGATCAGGAAGGCGGCCAGACCGATGGCCACCCACACGAGCGGACTCCGCCCGGTCCCGCCCCGCGAGGCGGCGGGCGCCACGGGGGTCTGGAAGGTGGGCAGCACGGCGGTGGACGGCTGCAGGGCGGGGTGCGGGTGCGCGGCGGGGTGCGGGTGCACGGCCGTGTGCGGCTGCACGGGCGGTACGGCGGCCGGCGCCTGCGGCGCGGCGGACGCCGGGGCGGCGGCGGACGCCGCCGGCGAAGCGGCGGGCGCCGAGGGCACGGCGGCGGCCGGGGCGGCGGCGGACGCCGGGGGCACGGCGGCGGCGGTCGGGGCGGCGGGAGCCGCCGGCGAAGCGGCGGGTGCCGTGGGCGCCGCAGAGGCCGCAGCCGCCGCGGGCCCGGCAGGGACCGTCGGCGCGGCAGCCGCCGTCGCCGCGCGAGCGGCAGGGGCAGCAGATGCCGGCCCGGCGACAGGCGCCCCGGGGGCGGCCGACGCCGGCGGCGTCGCAAGGCCCGCAGGCGCCGCAGGCGCCGTGGACTTGACCGGCACTGATGACACCGCAGGGACAGCAGACGCCGCAGAGGCGGCAGAAGCCGCACCCACCGACGACGCAGCAGGGGCGACGGCAGGCGCCGCGGGGGCAGCGGATACCGGCCCGGCAACAGGCGCCGCAGGGGCGGCGGCAGGCCCCGTGGGCGCCGCAGAGGCCGACACAGCAGGAGGAGCAGCAGGAGCCGCAGCACCCTCCGACGGCGCGGCGGGCGCCGGCGCTACCGCGGGGGCGGCAGGCGCCGCACCCGCCCCCGCCAACGGCGCCGCAGGCGCCGGCGGCGCCTGCGGCAGTGGCGGGAGCGGGGCGGCCTTGCCGACCCCGCCCCCGTCCCCGACTCCGCCCTCGGCGGACGTCGCACCGGCCACCGTGCCCTTCCGGGCGGCGATGAGCGCCGCGACGAGTACCGCTGCCGCCGTCCACAGGAGGCCGAACAGCAGCAGTTCGCCCTGGTTCGTGTGGATCGAGGTGACCGTGCTCCTCCCGCCGTACGACGAGCCGTACGACGACCCGAAGGACGAGCCGAAGGACGAGCCGGGGCGCGAGCCACGGCTGATCTCCATCGAGAAGCCCGTGACGAACGACAGCAGCCACAGCGTGCCCAGGAAGAACACTCCGGAGAGCACCTGTTCGCCCCGGTCGGCCGAGCGGCGCGCCACGAGGGCGGCGAGGATCAGGGCGCAGACCACGCCCAGGGCGACCGTGCCGGTCTGCGCCCAGGCGCCCGCGGTGTCGCCGATCTCGGACAGGCCGAGGGTGCCGCCCTCGTGCCGGCCGCCGTCGCTCACCGAGCCCTCGACGCCGGCGCCCCAGCTCACGCCGAGCGCGGCCAGGCCACAGTTGACCAGCAGCGGCAGGGAGGTGGGGGCGGCCCAGTCGCCCATGTCGTCGCTGTGGGTGGCGATGACGACGAAGGCGACGAGGGCGCACAGGGCGACGGTCAGCCCGAGGGCGCGCAGGGCGGTGCCCCACGCCCGTACGACCACCTGTGCACCGGCGCCCAGCCGGGTGGTGAGCGCGGTGCGGCACAGCACCGCGCCGCTCACCGCGCCGGTCAGCGCGAGGGTGAAGAGCGTGGCGAGCAGAGGGGTGGTGGAGATGTCGACCATCTCCGTGTGCGGCTGGCCGATGAGGCCGAGTACGAGCACGACCGCGCCGCTCAGCAGGGTGAGGCGCAGGGCGGCCTGCGCGCCGCCGCCGGCCGTGCCGGCCGCCTCGGCGCGACGCAGCCGTACGGCGCCGAGGGCCACGGCGCCGACCCACAGCAGGGTGACGGTCAGCGGCCATACGGAGACCGAACCGCTGCCCCTGATGACGAAGGACAGCAGGCCGCCGCCGCCCACCTCGACGTCCAGCGTGCCGCCCAGTCCTTGCAGGAGCAGGGCGACGGTGAGCTGGAAGCGGTCGGACCAGTTGCCGAAGCCGGCTTCGGCGTAGTCGTCCGTGGAGGGTATGGACAGCAGCAGGGCGAGGCCGAGGAGGAGGCCGGCGGGCCACAGGGCCGCCTTGGCGGAGCCGGCCCAGTCGCCGGTCAGTGCGCCGCGCAGGAACTGTGCCCCGCGCGAGGGCGCGGGGTTCGGCGCGTACGCCGGTGGGGGCGCGTACGGCGGAGGTGCCGCGGGCGGCGGCGGGGCGGGGGCCGCGGCGGCGGGAACCGCGGCTGCGGCCGGGCGCTCCTTGCCGCAGCTCATGCAGAACCGCGCTTCGGCGACGAACGCGGCGCCGCAGGCGGGACAGAACGGGGACGGCATGGGGCCTCCGGAGGGGACGTCAGGGCCGGGGGCCCAAGATCGTACCGATCTTGAGTCCTGCCCATGACAAACGCCGGAGGCCGCCGGGCCGGGGCGTCAGTCCGCCGGGCGGATGCCCCGGTGCAGCGCCACGATGCCGCCGGTCAGGTTGCGCCAGGCCACCTTGGACCAGCCCGCGCCCTGCAGCCGCGCCGCCAGGGCCGGCTGGTCGGGCCAGGTGCGGATGGACTCGGCGAGGTAGACGTACGCGTCCGGGCTGCTGCTCACGGCCCGGGCGACGGGCGGCAGCGCGCGCATCAGGTACTCGGTGTAGACCGTGCGGAACGGCGCCCACGTGGGCCGGCTGAACTCGCAGATGACCACGCGCCCGCCGGGCCGGGTCACCCGCAGCATCTCGCGCAGCGCGGCGTCGGTGTCCTGCACGTTGCGCAGCCCGAAGGAGATGGTCACGGCGTCGAAGACGCCGTCCGCGAAGGGCAGTTTCGTCGCGTCGCCGGCGGTCAGCGGCAGCCACGGCTGGCGCTTCTTGCCCTCGCTCAGCATGCCCAGCGAGAAGTCGCACGGCACGACGTAGGCACCGTCGGCGGCGAAGGGCAGCGAGGAGGTGCCGGTGCCGGCCGCGAGGTCGAGCACCTTCTCCCCCGGCCGCGCGGCGACGGCCTTCGCCACTTCCTTGCGCCACAGCCGGGCCTGGCCGAGCGAGAGCACGTCGTTGGTCAGGTCGTACTTCGCCGCCACGTCGTCGAACATCGCGGCGACTTCGTGCGGCTGCTTGTCCAGGGATGCTCGGGTCACCCGGCCATTCTTCACCACGGCCCGCGCGGGATCTTGGACGGGGACGGCTGCCCGGGAAGGACCGGTCGTGCCCGTGGTGCGCATTGCGCTCGCTCTTGCGGGCCCCTGGCCCTCCGGGCCTGCCGGCCCCCCACCCGTCGCCCCCTCGGCAACCGGGCTTCCTCCGGCAGTGCGCGCCCTTCCGGCTCGTCCGCATCGCGGACGGGACCCTGACACACCGCACCACGTGTGACGACCGCAGCGGCCGTCCCCGCACCGCTCATCCTGCCGGGTGATCCGGTACGGCCCGTTCCCCTTGACGCGGCCCTGACGTGCGAGGACGTCGTCCTGACGGGTTACTGACGAGGTGGACGGACGGTCTCTTCAGAGCTCGGCCGTAATGAACGGGCTTCCACGCCGCCCTCAGCGGCGCCGGTGCACCAGCCGTCCCGCCAGTACCGTCGCCACACACGTGGCCGCGCCGGCGGCCTCCAGGGCGGGGACGTCCGGGGCGTCGAAGACGGCGAAGTCGGCGCGGGCGCCGACGGTCAGGGGGCCGGTGACGGCGTCGGCCAGCGGGGTGTGCCGCAAGGGGTCGAGGTCCGCCTCGGCGGGTGGGGCCGGGGGCAGGACGCGCAGGCCCGAGCGGGTCACCGCGGTCGCGGTGAGGGGGTCCGGGAAGGGGCCTGCGAGGGCCGTCGTGCCGTGCCGCAGCATCTGCTGCAGGCCCCGGCGGATGCTGCCGGACCAGCGGGTCTCGTCCATCGGCAGGGCCGCGAGCCGCTCGCCGGTCAGCGGGCGCTCGCCGAGTTCGGCGTGCTCGCGCGGGTCCGGGTGGTAGGCGCCGCGCAGCAGGGCGCCCGCGGCGGGCTGGCGCAGGCCGGGCGTGAGGACGCCGTGCCAGCGGCGTACCCGGGCCTGCGGGAAGGCCGCGGCGACCTCCTCGTACGGGCCGATCGCCGCGATCGCCTCGCCGTCGACGGCGACCGCGCCGTCCGGCACGGGGTCCGTGCCGGGGTCGGCGATCAGCAGGTCGGCCGCGTGCAGCGTCAGCAAGGGGTCAGCTCGCCTCGACGATCTGCAGTTCGGGGTGGGCGGTGCCGCCCTCGATGGCGGTCGAGGACAGGTGGGAGACGACGCGGTCGTCGACGGGGTCGTTCGCCGGGTCGTCGTGCACCACGAGGTGCTCGTAGGTGGTGGCGCGCTGCGCCGGCACGCGGCCTGCCTTGCGGATGAGGTCGATGAGCTCCATGCGGTTGGAGCGGTGCTTGGCGCCGGCGGAGGAGACGACGTTCTCCTCCAGCATGACCGAGCCCAGGTCGTCCGCGCCGTAGTGCAGCGAGAGCTGGCCCGCTTCCTTGCCGACCGTCAGCCACGAGCCCTGGATGTGGGCGACGTTGTCGAGGAAGAGCCGCGCGACGGCGATCATGCGCAGGTACTCGAAGATCGTGGCCTGCGTGCGGCCCTTCAGGTGGTTGTTCTCGGGCTGGTAGGTGTACGGGATGAAGGCGCGGAAGCCGCCGGTGCGGTCCTGCACGTCGCGGATCATGCGCAGGTGCTCGATGCGCTCGGCGTTGGTCTCGCCGGTGCCCATGAGCATGGTGGAGGTGGACTCCACGCCCAGGTTGTGGGCGAGCTCCATGATCTCCAGCCAGCGCTCGCCGGACTCCTTGAGCGGGGCGATCGCCTTGCGCGGGCGCTCCGGCAGCAGCTCGGCGCCGGCGCCGGCGAAGGAGTCCAGGCCGGCGGCGTGGATGCGGCGGATGGCCTCCTCGGCGCTGACGCCGGAGATCCGCGACATGTGCTCGACCTCGGAGGCGCCGAGGGAGTGGATGACGAGTTGCGGGAACTCCTTCTTGATCGCCGCGAAGTGCTCCTCGTAGTACTCCACGCCGTAGTCGGGGTGGTGTCCGCCCTGGAACATGATCTGCGTGCCGCCCAGTTCCACGGTCTCCGCGCAGCGGCGCAGGATGTCGTCGAGCGGGCGGGTCCACACCTTGTCGCTCTTGGGCGCGGCGTAGAAGGCGCAGAACTTGCACGCCGTGACGCAGGCGTTCGTGTAGTTGATGTTGCGCTCGATGATGTACGTCGCGATGTGCTCGGTGCCGGCGTAGCGCCTACGGCGCACGGCGTCGGCGGCCGCGCCGAGGGCGTGCAGCGGGGCGGAGCGGTAGAGCTCGAGCGCCTCCTCCGGGGTGATCCGGCCGCCGGCTGCGGCGCGGTCGAGGACGGCTGCGAGGTCGGCGTTCTCGGTCACCGGGCGTCCCTTCGAAGGGGGTGTGGAGCAGGTGCCGCCAGCCTAGTCGAGGGCTTCGGGCCGCGGTCACGGGGGCGACAAAGGCGGCATCGGGCCTTTCGCCCTCCCCGGACGCGGGCCTTCCGGCCCTGATGCGAAGTTATGACTCAATTCACGGGGTGTCCCAGGAACCTCGCACCGTCGTTCGGCCATCCCCTAGGGCGGAACGAACCGTCATGTCCTTCGGGGCAGCAGCATCATCATCCGGAGCGACGCGATGACGCACTCACCAGGCGGGGGCTACCGGCCCGACGCGGGGTACCAGCAGGGCGGTGGCCACCCCCAGGGGGGTGGCTACCCACAGACCGACGGCTACGGCCGCCAGGGCGGCTACGGTCGGCAGCCGGACGGCTACGGCCGGGCGCCCCAGCAGTCGTACGACGGCTACGGTCAGGGCGGTGGCCCGGGTGGCTGGCCGCCGCACGGCCACGGCGACCACGACCCCGACGGGGAGTACCAGTCGCAGGGCCGCCGTCGCGCGTCGCGCGCCAAGATCTGGGTGATCGTGGCGGCGTCCATAGCGATACTCGGGCTGATCACCGGCGGTGTCCTGAAGTACATGGAGATCGGTCCCTTCTCGAAGAAGGGCGACCCGGTCAGCTTCGGTCAGGACAACAAAAACGGCGGTGGTCAGGCGGGCGGCACGGACGCCCAGGGCGCGGACTCCAAGACGCTGATGCCGACGGGCCCGGCGGCACAGTTCAAGAACGCCAACACGCTCGGTGACGGCACCGAGATCGGCGTGGTGACGATCACGGGCAAGAAGTCGGGCTTCACGGGCAAGGTCTGGGTTTGGGCGCCCAAGCAGTACAAGGACCCGAAGTACGCCAAGAGCGGCTTCCCGGTGATGATCGCGCTCCCGGGCGGCCCCGGCTACCCGAACAACTACTGGATGGGCACCGACCTCAACCTCCAGTCGAGCATCAGCAAGTGGTCCCAGGAGGGCAAGTCCCTGCCGTTCATCCTGGCGATGCCGATCCTGAACCCGGACGACAAGCACTACTACGACGGCAGCGACATCCCCAACCAGCCGAAGATGGGCACCTGGCTGTCCGAGGACGTCCCGGACCTGATCAAGCAGAACTTCCGCACGCTGAAGTCGCGTGACGGCTGGTGCTTCATGGGCTCCTCCTCCGGCGGCTTCGCGGGCTTCAAGGCCGTGCTGAAGCACCCGGACAAGTTCAAGGCCGTCATCGCCTCCGGCCCCGACATCGTCCCCGACTCCCCGCTGTGGAACGGGCACGAGAAGGAGAAGCAGGAGAACAACCCGCAGAAGCTCGCCCAGCACCTGATCGACACCAAGGGCCCGGACGTCTACGTCGCCTTCCAGGTGGGCACGGCCGAGCCGCCGATCGTGATGAGCCAGGTCAAGCAGTTCCAGGCGCAGTACGGCAAGGGGCCGGTGCACACGATGCTGCGGGAGATCCCCGGCGGCAAGCACAACGCCAAGACGTACGTGCCGAACATGGGCGAGGGCCTGATCCAGTACATCAGTCAGCACATGGAAGGCCCCACGCCCTCCTCCTGATCGCACACGCCCCGGTGCCGCGCACCGGCCCGAAGCCCTGATCCCCCGGCCCGATCCCTCGGGCGGGGGGATCAGGGCTTCAGCAGTTCCACCCGGACGTCGGCCGGGTAGCCGGTGTTCGGGCCGGTGCGGCGGGCGAACTCCGTCACGCCGGCGAGCTGCGCCGGGCCGAAGCGGAAGTCCAGCGTCGTGAAGTAGCGCTGCAGCAGCTCGGCGTCGAACGCCTCCCAGCGGGCCGCCTGCTCGGCGACCTTGCCGACCTCCTCCAGCGACAGGTCGCGGGAGGCGAGGAAGGCCCGGTGCACCTGGGAGACCAGGCGCGGCTCGCGGGCCAGGTAGTCGCGGCGGGCCGCCCAGACGGCGAAGACGAACGGCAGGCCCGTCCAGTCCTTCCACATCTGCCCGAGGTCGTGCACCTCCAGCCCGAGCTTGGGCGCGTAGTGCAGGGAGGCCCGCAGCGCGGCGTCGCCGATGAGGACGGCGGCGTCGGCCTCCTGCATCATCGCGCCGAGGTCGGGCGGGCAGGTGAAGTACTCGGGGTGGACGCCGTGGCGCTCGGCGAGCAGCAGCTGCGCCAGGCGCACGGAGGTGCGGGAGGTGGAGCCCAGGGCGACGCGCGCCCCGTCCAGCCGGTCCAGCGGCAACTGCGAGACGATCACGCAGGACATCACCGGGCCGTCGCAGCCCACCGCGATGTCCGGCAGGGCGACGAGCTCGTCGGCGTGTCTGAGGAACTCGACGAGGGTGACCGGCGCGATGTCCAGGTCCCCGGCGATCAGCCGCTCGCTGAGCTTCTCCGGGGTGTCCTTGGTCAGGTCGAGATCGAGCAGCGTGCCCGTCCGGGCGAGGCCCCAGTACAGGGGCAGGCAGTTGAGGAACTGGATGTGGCCCACGCGGGGGCGGGCCGGTGAGGCTGAATTGTCCACATCCGGAGGCTAGCCCCGGCTCTCGGAGGCCGCCGGACCGGGGTCCGTGCGGCGGTGCCCGACCTGCGATCTTTTCCGGGCGCCGGGCCCGGAAAACCCGCCACACGCGTGATCTTCGACTCCTTCCCCGGAAGAACCTCGCGTGCTAGGCTCGCCGCAAGTTGCAGTTTGGTTTCCCTTGCAGTACAGAGCCTGCGGAGCATGTGACCCGCAGGCTTTTGTAGTTTTCAGACTCCTTTGCAGGTTCTGGAGCAGGGCAACCCTTTGGCCCAAGGAGGGCTTATGGCTACCGGAACCGTGAAGTGGTTCAACGCTGAAAAGGGCTTTGGCTTCATCGCCCAGGACGGCGGGGGCCCCGACGTCTTTGTCCACTACTCCGCGATCAACGCCTCCGGCTTCCGCTCCCTCGAGGAGAACCAGCCGGTGACCTTCGACGTCACGCAGGGCCCGAAGGGCCCGCAGGCGGAGAACGTCACCCCGGCGTGATTTTGGGATCCTCCGGGATCCACTCCAAGGAGCCCTGCCCCGCTTCGGCGGGGGCGGGGCTCCTGCCTTTTTCCGGGCCTTTCCCTGCCCTTCCCCGCCGGTTTCATTCGTACATTTCGGCGATTTCCGCGGCGTACCGCCGTTCGATCACCGCACGGCGCATTTTGAGCGTCGGCGTGAGCTCCCCGGTGGCGACCGAGAAGTCCTCGGGGAGGATCGCGAAGGAGCGGATGCGGGCCGGCCGGGAGATCTTCTCGTTGGCCGCGTCCACGGCCTGCCGGCACAGCCGGCGCACCTCGGGGTGACCGGCCGGCCCCGCGGCGCCGAACACCACGCCCTCCCGGGCGGCCCACGCCGCGATCTCCTCGGCGTCCAGGGTCAGCAGCGCCACCGGGTACGGGCGGCGGTCGCCGATCATGACCGCACGGGAGATCCAGCGCGACTGCTGCAGCGCGGCCTCCACGGGCGCGGGCGCGAGGTTCTTGCCGCTGGAGGTGATGATCAGGTCCTTCTTGCGGCCCGTGATCCTCAGGTAGCCGTCCCCATCGAGGCTGCCGACGTCGCCGGTGTGCAGCCACCCCTGCGCGTCGACGGCCGCGGCGGTCGCGGCCGCGTCGCCGTGGTAGCCGGCGAACACCCCCGGCCCGCGGACCAGCACCTCGCCGTCGTCCGCGATGCGCAGCTCGCAGCCGGCGACCGGCCGCCCCACCGTGCCGTGGCGCACGGCCGCCCGGTGGTTGAGGGTGACCACCCCGGCGGCCTCGGTCATCCCGTACCCCTCGAAGATCCCGATGCCGCAGGCGCGCAGCAGGTCCAGGGTCTGCGGCGCGATGGGGGCGGCCCCCGTCAGCGCCCAGCGCAGCCGGCCGCCGAAGATCCGCCGCACGGGCGCGAAGACCCGCTCCTCCGCCTCCTGCCAGGCCGCTCTCAGCTCGTCGTGGGGCTTGTCCCCGCGCTCCTCGGCCTCGGCCATCTCCAGCCCGGTGCGCACCGCCGCCGCCAGCCGCGCCACGCCGTCCGGGCCGGCGGCCTCGGCCCGCGCGAGGACGCCCGCGTGCACCTTCTCGAATAGGCGGGGCACGGACGGCAGGTGCGTGGGCCGCACCTCGGCCAGCTCGGCGACGACGTCCTCCACCCGCCCGCCGAAGTAGCACAGCGTGCCGCCCTGTCGCAGGGCCGACAGCTGCACCAGCTGTCCCATGATGTGCGCCAGCGGCAGGTACAGGTACGTCACGTCGCCCGGGGCGCTCTCGGTCAGGCCGCTGGTGGCGTCGTTGTTGGAGACCATGTTGCCGTGGGTGAGCCGGCAGCCCTTGGGCAGGCCCGTGGTGCCCGAGGTGTAGACGATCATGCACAGGTCCTCCGGCCGGCGCGCGGTCGCCCGGGCCCGCAGCGCGGCCGGCGACGCCCGGTCCGGCAGCTGCGCGAGCCGCAGGTCGCCGGGGCCGCCGTCGACGAGGACCACGTGCCGCAGTGCCGGCAGCCGCTCCCGCACGGCCGCGACCCGCTCCGCCTGGGCGGCGTCCTCGCAGATCACCACGCAGGCGCCCGAGTCGCCGAGCACCCAGGCCAGCTCCTCCTGCCCGGCCGTCGGGTAGACGGGCACCACGACCGCGCCGGCGGCCAGGACCGCGAAGTAGGCCAGCGTCCACTCCGGGCGCGTCTCCGACAGGATCGCCACCCGGTCGTCGGGCGCCACCCCCAGGCCCATCAGGCCGCGCCCGATCTCCCGGACGCTCTCGCGCAGCTGATGGTGACCCACCTCGGTCCACTCCCCGGCCCCCTGCCCGCCCCGCCGGCGGTGGCGCAGCGCGGGGAGCGCGCCGAAGAGCTCCGCGGTCCACTCGGTGAACTCCGCGAGCGTATCGGGCCGTTGCAGACGCATCACGCCTCCTGGGACAGACTGCTTGCCGCATGCGGACGTAAAAAACGGGGACTACGGCGACGCTAGGCACCGCGCCCGGCCGGCAGGGATGACCGGAAGCGTCAGCACCACTGACCGCGGCGCTCACCCGCCGCTACCGTTCGGGCATGGGGAGCATCGGCAGCCGCTCGGTCACCGTGCACCACGTCCGCGCCGCCCTCGGCGGCGCCCGCCGGCTCGGCATCGACACCGCGCCCTTGCTGCAGCGCGCCGGCATCCCGCCCCTGCTGCTGGGCGACGACGCCGCGCGCGTCGCGCCCGAGCGCTTCGCCCACCTGGTGCGCGAGCTGCACGAGGCCACGGGCGACGAGTTCCTGGGCCTGGGATCCGCCCCCAGCCGGCCGGGCACGTTCGCGATGATGTGCCACCTGTGCGTGGGCTGCGCGGACCTGGGCACGGCCGTGCGCCGGGCGGCCCGCTTCTACGGGCTCTTCCCCGGCGGCCCCGACCTCGCCCTCGAACGGCACGGCGGCGAGGCGGTGTTCGTCGTCCGCAACGATCTGGGCGGCGACCCCGAGGGCCGGTTCTTTGCCGAGAGCGCGCTGGTGGTCTTCCACCGGCTGGCCAGCTGGCTGACCGGCCGGCCCCTGCCGCTGCGCTGGGTGCGCCTGGCCTGCCCCCCGCCCCCGTACGCCGCCGAGTACGCCCTGGTCTTCGGCTGCCCCGTACGGTTCGGCCGCCCCGGAACCGGCCCCGCGGCGGCCGCCGCCTTCGACGCCCGCCACCTCAGCGCGCCCGCCGTGCGCGACGAGGAGGCCCTGCGCGAGCTGCTGCGCCGGGCGCCCGCCGGCCTCATCGGCCGGCCCGGTCCCGCCGCCGCCGTCACCGTCGCCGAACAGGTGCGCCGCGCCTTCGTCCACGCGCTGCGCGAGGGCCGGCCCGCCCGGCTGCCCGAGGTCGCCCAGCTCGCCGCCCGCCTCGCGGTCAGCCCCGCCACCCTGCGGCGCCGGCTGCAGGAGGAGGGCACCTCCTACCAGCGGCTGAAGGACCAGGTGCGCCGGGAGGCGGCCCTGGCCCATCTGACCGAGGGCCGTGCACCGATCGCCGAACTCGCCGCCCGCCTCGGCTACTCCGAGGACACCGCTTTCCACCGCGCCTTCCGCCGCTGGACGGGCACCACGCCGGGGGCCTACCGGCTGCGCGGCGCCGTACGCACCCACCGGCAGCCCGCCGACCACCGCGGCCAGGAAAGCTGAGCGTCCCGGCCAGCCCCCCGTTTACTCACCGGTCACTACGGTCTCACCCCAACCGAACGTCATCCCACGGATGTTGGGAGAGCCGCATGCGCCTGCGCACCAGAGCCCTCACCGCCCTCGCCGCCCTGACCGCCGTCCTCGGCCTGACGGGCGGCACCGCCACGGCCGCCGAGGCGGCCACGGGGTCCCCCGGCGACATCGTCAGCGCCGCCCCCACCTCCTTCCACCCCCTGCCCGGCCAGCCCACGAACACCCGCGCCTGGCACATCACCTACCGCTCCACCACCGCCAAGGGCACGCCCAACGTCGTCTCCGGCACCGTGATCGTCCCCCGGGACGGCCGCACCGGGCCGCGCCCCCTGATCACCTACGCGGTCGGCACCGTGGGCCTGGCCGACCGGTGCGCGCCCTCCGCCGGCTTCCCGTACGGCACGACGGTCGAGGCCAACCTCATCCAGCTGCTCACCGCCCGCGGCTGGGCCGTCGTCGTCACCGACTACGAGGGCCTGGGCACCCCCGGCGACCACACCTACGCCGTCGGCCGCGCCGAGGGCCAGGCCGTCCTCGACGCCGCCCGGGCCGCCCGGCGGCTGCCGCAGGCCGGGCTCGGCGCGTCCCCGGTCGGCATCATGGGCTACTCCCAGGGCGGCCAGGCCGGCAGCTGGGCCGCCGAACTGCACGACTCGTACGCGCCCGAGCTCGACGTGCGCGGCACCGCCGCCGGCGGCGTCCCCGCCGACCTGCTCAGGACCGCCGAGTACAACGACGGCAACGTCGGCGCCGGCCTGATCCTCATGGCCGCGGCCGGCCAGAACGCGGCCTTCCCCGAGCTGCACCTGGAGAGGTACCTCAACGACGAGGGCCGCCGGTACATCGACTACTTCACGCAGCACTGCGTCGTCGTCGACGTCGCCGCCGGCCTCTTCAAGAAGATCGCCGACGTGACCGTGAAGAACCCGCTGAAGGAGGGCGACTGGCAGCGCGCCCTGCGCTCCTCCGCCCTCGGCACCCACGCCCCCGACCGCCCCGTGTACCTCTACCACGGCGTGCTCGACGAGCTGATCCCCTACGAGGTCGGCACCGGGCTGCGCGCCGGCTGGTGCGCCAAGGGCGCCACCGTCCAGTGGAAGTCCCTGCCGCTGGCCGAACACGTCGTGGGCGCCGTCGCCGAGGCGATCCCCGCCGCCGACTGGCTGGCGGATCGTTTCGCCGGGCGGCCGACCGACGGCAACTGCTGACGCCCGCCGCCGGGTCGTACGGGCGCGCTCAGCGCTCGTACAACCCGGCGATCACCTGCGCGAAGTCCCGCGCGATGACCTCCCGCTTCAGCTTGCGCGAGGGCGTCACATGGCCGCTGCGCTCGGAGATCTCCCCCTCCAGCACCGCGAACCGCCGGATCGACTCCGCCCGCGAGACCCCCTCGTTCGCCGCGTCCACCGCCGCCTGCACCTCGGCCAGCAGGCCCGCATCGTGCACCAGTTCCTCCACCGGCACGCCGTCCAGGCCGTGCATGCGCGCCCAGTGCTCCAGCCCGTCCGGATCCAGGGAGATCAGGGCGGCGACGTACGGCCGGTCGTCGCCCACCACCACGCACTGCTCCACCAGCGCATGGGCCCGCACACGGTCCTCCAACGGCGCGGGGGCGACGTTCTTGCCCCCGGACGTCACGATGATCTCCTTCTTGCGGCCGGTGATCGTCAGATAGCCGTCGGCGTCGAGGGCACCCAGGTCGCCGGTGGCGAACCACTCCCCCTCGCCCTCCCGGACCGCTTCCTCCTTCGCGGCGTCCCAGTAGCCCGCGAAGACGTGCGCCCCGCGCAGCAGCACCTCGCCGTCGTCCGCGATGCGCACCGCGCTGCCCGGCAGCGGCCGGCCCACCGTGCCGGGGCGCGGGGCGTCCGGCGGGGTCAGAGTGCTGGCCGCGGTGGTCTCCGTCAGCCCGTACCCCTCGACGACCTCGATGCCGGCACCGGCGTAGAACGCGGTCAACCGCACCCCCAGCGGGGAACCGCCGCTGATGACATGGCGGACCCGGCCGCCGAGCGCCCCGCGCACCTGCCGGTAGACCAGCGGGTCGTACAGCGCGCGGGCGGCACGCAGCCGCAGGCCCGGGCCCGGCCCGGTGCCGTGCTGCCGCGCGGCCAGCGCCTGGCCGTAGCGGGTCGCGACGCCCGAGGCGCGGTCGAACGCGGCGGCGCGGCCCATGCGTTCGGCCGTGGCCCGGCCGGTGTTGTAGATCTTCTCCAGCACATAGGGGATCGCCAGCAGGAACGTGGGCCGGAAGGTGGCCAGGTCGGCACGCAGGTCGTCGGCGGCCATCGATGCGGTGTGCCCCAGCCGCACCCGGGCGCGCAGGCAGCCGACGGCGACCATGCGGCCCAGGATGTGGGACAGCGGCAGGAACAGCAGGGTCGAGGCGGGCCGGCGGCTGAGGGTGCGGAAGACCGGGTGCAGCAGTTCGGTGGCGTTGTCGACCTCGGCGAAGAAGTTGGCGTGCGTCAGGACGCAGCCCTTGGGACGGCCGGTGGTGCCGGAGGTGTAGACGAGGGTGGCGATGTCCTCCGGGCCGCGGGTGGCGCGCCGTTCGTCGATCACGCTGTCCGGCAGCCCCCGCCCGGCGGCGATCAGCCGCTCCACCGCGCCCGCGTCGAACTGCCACACGTGGGCCAGCGCCGGCAGATCCGGGCGGGCGGCGGCGATCAGCCGCACCTGCTCCGTGGTCTCCGCCAGACACGCCGCGGCCCCGGAATCCTTCAGTATCCAGTGCACCTGGCGGGCGGAGGACGTCGGATAGACCGGCACGGTGACCAGACCCGCCGCCCAGCCGGCGAAGTCCAGCAGCGTCCACTCGTAGCGGGTACGGGCCATCAGCGCCAACCGGTCGCCCGGGCGCAGGCCGTGCGCAACCAGCCCCTTGGCGACGGCACGCACCTCGGCCGCGAAACGGGCCGAGGTCACCTCGCGCCACAACCCGCCGGCCTCCTTGCGGCCGAGTGCGACGAAACACGGGTCGGCCTCGGCGTTGTCGAACGGCAGATCCCCCAGCGAACCGTGCAGGACGGGCGCCACCAGGGCCGGCACGGCCGCCTCCCGTACGACGCCGGCAACGGTGGTGGTGCGGGGTGGCACGGATGCGGACATGTGCGGCTCCTGTTCAAAGACCCACATGCGATCGCCTACCCGGCGGTAGGACGTGGCCGCAAATGTACGCCCGCCCCCAAGCCCCCCACCAGACCGCGCCCGTAGACCCGCGGGCCAACCCCAACCTGCGCCTGCGGCCGCGTGGCGGCTCGCCGCGCAGTTCCCCGCGCCCCTATAGGGCGCCGTGGTGCCCCGCGACGAAGATCCGCCGGACAGGCCCTGGGGCAGTGCCCCGTAAGGGGCGCGGGGAACTGCGCGATCAGCCACCGGCGGCCCGCAGTCGGCGGACGGCAGCCCGTGCCCCTACGGGGCCTCCTCCGGAGGAGAAGTCGTGGGCGACCAGCGTCGTCCGGAGACGAGGTTCTCCAGGCCCACCCACGCCACATCCATCAGCGTCGCCGCGGTCTCCTTCGCCGACGGTTGCGCGCCGTTCGGCGAGTTGGCCCATCCGGCCAGTGACTCCGCGGCGCCCACCAGCGCGTGCGCGAGCCCGGAGATCTCGTGGTCGGCCGGCGCCCCGGCCTCGCCCGCGCCTTCGCAGGTGGCGGCGATCAGCCGGGTGACCACGTCCACGATCTGCTGTCGCAGTTCGGCCACCACCGGCGTGAACGGCTCGCCGTGCGTGCGGGCCTGGCAGCTGAGCAGTGCCCACCCGTCGGGGTGGTCGGCGGTGTGCGCGAAGAAGGCGCGCAGCCCGTTCCACAGCCGGGCGTCCGCCGGGGCGTCGGGTTCGACGGCTGCCGTGACCGCCTCCATCAGGGCGTGCGCCTCGCGCCGGATGCAGGCGCCGAAGAGCTCTTCCTTGGACTGCAGGTAGAGGTAGACCAACGGCTTGGAGACCCCGGCCAGTTCGGCGATCTCGTCCATGGAGGCCGCCCGGTAGCCCCGCCGGGCGAAGACCTCCACGGCGGCGTCGAGCATCTGCCGTTCCCGTACCTCGCGCGGCATGCGCCGCACCTTTCCCCCTGCGCGCCTGCGTCCGGCGGGCCCCGGGGCCGGCGTGGCCGGAACGGTTTGTGCGTCACTCGCGACCGTCATGACAAAAAATCCCTCCCTCCCCCGTCACGCTACGGGCAGGTAATATCACAGGCCCCGAAAACGTCAAGGGCGTGGATCAAGCCGCGGACACCGCCTCCCCGTCGGCCCCGCAAGGAACGCGTCAGGGCAGGCCGCACGGCCGCATCGAAAGCATCAACAACTCCGGTCGTCACGGTTACCGGGGGTTGGCTGAGACCAACGGCTCCTGCCGACAGGCATCCCGAGCGATGCGGGCGGAGCCGCGTGATCCAGGGAGCAACCCGTGAAGAAGTCCATGCGCCCCAGGGGCCTCGCCCGCCTCGTGGTGCCGGTCGCCGCCATGGCGGCCCTCGCCGTCGCGGCGGCACCCGGCAACGCCTTCGCCGCCGGCCACGGCGCCCCGCCGTACCCCGCCGACCTCGACGGTCTGCTGACCGACCTGGTGCAGTACGGCGATGCCGCCACCTGGGACGCCGAGCGGAGTTACGCGGCCACGTGGGACAACCGCCACTGGAGCTACCAGTGGGGCCGCGGCAGCATCCCCACGACCAGCCATGTCTCGACCCGCAACGACGCCTCCGGCGTCACCTTCTCCCACCTGCAGGTCATCCCGGACGGCGACCCGGTCACCGGACCCGGCGCCAGCTGGTTCGTGGGCACCTCGGAGCTGACCAACACCACCGACAGCCCGATGACGCTCACCAGCCAGGGCTTCAGCAAGGCGGTGACGCAGACGGTGTCGACCACCGTCACCCGGCAGTTCGCCACCTCGACCAAGGTCTCCGCGGAGGCCCGGCTCGGCGACGCCCTCAAGGGTGGTGCGGAGTTCACCGCGACGTGGACGTGGGGCGAGTCCGGCACCCGGACGACGTCGGAGGAGCAGACGTACACCGCCACGCCCCAGCAGGTCCCCGTGCCGGCCCACACCACCGCCGTCGTCCGGGTCGTGCTCCTGCAGACGAAGAGCACGGGCACGGTGCACCTCGTCGGCGACCTGGGCGGAAGCTTCACCAGATCCCTGATCCGCACGGACTGCAACAGCGACGGCGCCTGCGCCCCGGGCCACACGGTCCGCTCGACGACGGAACCGGTGTACGACACGGCTCTTGCCGCGGTTCCCCTGCCGCCGGGCGTCTACCTGACCGACCACCACACGGTCGCCGTCCCGGGCCTGGGCACCTACACGGCCCAGACGGGCGCCGAGTTCGAGGTGACGGTCGGCTACCGGCCCAACGGCCCCGCCCCCGCCCCGGCGGCCGTCTCCCACCCGTACGCGTACACGGTGGCCGCTCTCAAGGCCGGGGCGCCCGGCCGGTGATGCGGGTGCCACGGCGAACGCCCCCGGCTCCACTGCGGAGCCGGGGGCGTTCGGCGATCGGGAGGCTCAGGCCGTGGCCAGGGCCGGCTGCGGCTCGGGGTCGGCGTCGAGCTTGGAGCCGTCGGCCGTGTCGTACGCCTCGCGGTCGAGGATCTTCTCCCGCGCGGCGACGATGATCGGGATCACCGACTGGCCGGCCACGTTCGTGGCGGTGCGCATCATGTCCAGGATCGGGTCGATGGCCAGCAGCAGGCCGACGCCCTGCATGGGCAGGCCCAGCGTCGAGAGGGTCAGGGTCAGCATGACCGTGGCGCCGGTCAGGCCCGCGGTGGCGGCGGAGCCGATGACGGAGACGAAGGCGATCAGGACGTAGTCGCGCACGTCGAGGTGGACGCCGAAGACCTGGGCGACGAAGATCGCCGCGATGGCCGGGTAGATGGAGGCGCAGCCGTCCATCTTGGTCGTGGAGCCGAAGGGCACCGCGAAGGAGGCGTACTCCTTGGGCACGCCGAGCCGCTCGGTGACCTTCTGGGTCAGCGGCATGGTGCCGACGGAGGAGCGGGAGACGAAGGCCAGCTGGATGGCGGGCCAGGCGCCGCGGAAGAAGCGCAGCGGGTTGACCTTGGCGACGGTGGCCAGCAGCACGGGGTAGACGACGAACAGCACCAGGGCGCAGCCGACGTAGATGTCGGCGGTGAAGGTGGCGTACTTGCCGAGCAGGTCCCAGCCGTACTTGTAGATGGCCTTGCCGACGAGGCCGAGGCTGCCGAGCGGGGCGAGCCGGATGACCCACCACAGGACCTTCTGCAGCAGTTCGAGGACGGACTCGCTGAGGGTGAGAAGCGGGCGGGCCTTCTCGCCGACCTGCAGGACGGCGATGCCGACGGCGGCGGCCATGAAGACGATCTGCAGGACGTTCAGCTCGGTGAAGGGCGTGATGACGTCGGTGGGGATGATGCCGGTGAGGAAGTCGAGCCAGGAGCCCTTCTTCTTCGGGTCGGCGCCGTCGGCGGCGGTCAGGCCGGTGCCGGAGCCGGGGTCGGTGAGCAGGCCGATGGCGAGGCCGATGACGACCGCGATCAGCGACGTGATCATGAACCACAGCAGGGTGCGGGTGGCCAGCCGGGCCGCGTTGGAGACGTTCCGCAAATTGGTGATCGAGACCAGAATGGCGAAGAACACCAGCGGGGCGACCACGACCATCAGCAGCTGGATGAACAGGTCACCCGTCTTGGCCAGGGTGGTCTGCAGCCAGCCGATGTCGCCGCTCCGGGCGACCCAGCCGAGCAGGGCACCGAGGACCAGGCCGAGCAGGATCTGGGCCCAGAAGGGTATGGAGGGGAAGCGGGCGGTGCGGCCGCGCGGAGGGGCGGCGGGAGACGGGGACGTGGACATGCCGGTCACCCTAACACCCATGCTTTGAGCACCCCAAAGGTTGACTTTGAGGAGCGCGCATGCAAAAAGCGCCCCGGAACACGCCTGCGCCCCGCCGTGGAGCGGTGGTTCCACGGCGGGGCGCAGGGTGCGAGCGAGGCGCGATGTGAGGAGAGTTACACGAAAAGGGCGATTTGCCCCTCTCGTTGTCTCCGGTCCTAGTCCTCCTGGCCGGCGTTGGCGGCCATCTTCGCCTTCGCCCGGTCCACGCGGTCGACGATCTGCTCCGACATCGCGTCGCGCTGCTTGCGCAGCAGCACCAGGCTCAGCGGCGCCGAGATGATCAGGGCGAGCAGCAGCATCCAGAAGATGTTGGAGCCGCCGATCCCGAGCGGGACGAGGCGGACGTAGCACAGCACCCACACGACGGCGAAGCATGCGACGAGCAGGCCGATACGCAGGGCGGTGTAACGGAGCGAGGCGTATTTGTGGCTACTCACGGGCGGGACCTTCTTCTCCAGCACTTCTCACGGACGGCCCGACGGGCCGCATCCAGTCAAACACGCCCCCCGCGTACCGGTCACGCACGCATCGGCTGCGGCGTCTCGCGCAGCGAGGCGTCGGGGCCGGGGTACTCGCGGATGACCTCGTAGCGCGTGTTGCGCTCGACCGGGCGGAAGCCGGCCTCGCGGATCAGCTCCAGCAGGTCGTCGCGGGTGAGCTTGTTGGGCGTGCCGTAGTTGTCGGCGTCGTGCGTGATCTTGTACTCGACGACCGAGCCGTCCATGTCGTCCGCGCCGTGCTGCAGGGCGAGCTGGGCGGTCTGCACACCGTGCATGACCCAGAAGACCTTCACGTGCGGGACGTTGTCGAACAGCAGCCGGGAGACGGCGAACGTCTTCAGCGCCTCGGCGCCCGTGGCCATGGTGGTGCGGGCCTGCAGGGTGTTGCGGACCTTGCCGTCCTTCATGTCCACGAAGTCGTGCTGGTAGCGCAGCGGGATGAAGACCTGGAAGCCGCCGGTCTCGTCCTGCAGTTCACGCAGCCGCAGCACGTGGTCCACGCGGTGGCGCGGCTCCTCGATGTGCCCGTAGAGCATGGTGCAGGGCGTCTTCAGGCCCTTGGAGTGCGCCAGGCGGTGGATGCGCGACCAGTCCTCCCAGTGGGTCTCGTGGTCGACGATGTGCTGCCGCACCTCCCAGTCGAAGATCTCCGCGCCGCCGCCGGTCAGCGACTCCAGGCCGGCGTCGATCAGCTCGTCGAGGATCTCGGAGGCGGACAGGCCGGAGATCTTCTCGAAGTGGTGGATCTCGGTGGCGGTGAACGCCTTGAGCGAGACGTTCGGCAGCGCCTTCTTCAGCTCCCGCAGCGAGCGGGGGTAGTAGCGCCAGGGCAGCGCGGGGTGCAGGCCGTTGACGATGTGCAGCTCGGTGAGGTTCTCGTTCTCCATGGCCTTGGCCAGGCGAACGGCCTCCTCGATGCGCATCGTGTACGCGTCCTTCTCGCCCGGCTTGCGCTGGAACGAGCAGTACGCGCACGAAGCCGTGCACACGTTGGTCATGTTGAGGTGCCGGTTGACGTTGAAGTGGACGACGTCGCCGTTCTTCTTCGTCCGGACGTGGTGGGCGAGCCCGCCGAGCCAGGCGAGGTCGTCGGACTCGTAGAGGGCGATGCCGTCCTCGCGGGTCAGCCGCTCACCGGCGAAGACCTTCTCCTCGAGCTCGCGCTTGAGCCCAGCGTCCATGCGTCCGCCTCTTTCGCTACATCCGACAAGGTTCGGTCCGGTTGTCCCCTCGCAACCGGATCGAGCCTACTCCCCCGCCCTCAGACGTCCTCGGGCAGCTCTCCCACCCGGTTCTCCCACTTGGTCGACAGCACGATGGTGGTACGGGTGCGGCTGACGCCCTTGGTGCCGGACAGGCGGCGGATGGTGCGCTCCAGCCCGTCCACGTCGCCGACGCGGACCTTGAGCATGTAGGAGTCGTCGCCGGCGATGAACCAGCAGTCCTCGATCTCCTCCAGGTCGCGCAGCCGGCGCGCCACGTCCTCGTGGTCGGCGGCGTCGGAGAGCTGGATGCCGATCAGGGCGGTGACGCCCAGGCCCAGCGAGGCGGCGTTGACGGTCGCCCGGTAGCCGGTGATGACACCGGCCGCCTCCAGGCGGTTGATCCGGTCCGTCACGCTCGGCCCGGACAGGCCCACCAGCCTGCCCAGTTCGGCGTACGAGGCCCGGCCGTTCTCCCGCAGCGCCTGGATGAGCTGCCTGTCCACCGCGTCCATAGCCTGGAACCTTTCAAATAATCAGCGATCTCGCCGGTTTACGTGTAGAATCTAAGGCGTACGGGGCGCCAGACCCCGTAAATCTTTCACCAGATCAGCGAATCAACGACGATCCTTCGATCTCTCAGGAGTGAAGCACCCGTGTACTCGATCGAGATGGCCTACGCCCGTATGCGCGAGCTGCAGGACCTGGCCAACCGCTCGCGTGCCCACCAGTCCGCCGCTCCGCGCCGCGCCTCCAAGCTCCGCCTGGCGCGCGACAAGAAGCGCTAACCGCTCTCGCGAGCACCGCTCGCACCACCGAGCTCTCCTTCCCAACGGCGGTACAGCCGGTGCGGCACCCCTGCCGCGTCCAGCACCCGCCCGGCGACGAAGTCCACCAGATCCTGGATGTGCGTCGCCCCCGCATAGAACGCCGGCGAAGCGGGCAGCACCACGGCTCCCGCATCGTCGAGCGCCACGAGCTGGCGCAGCGTCTGCCCGCTCAGCGGCGTCTCCCGCACCGCGACGATCAACGGCCGGCGCTCCTTGAGCGTCACGCTCGCCACCCGCTGCAGCAGGTCCTTCGACAGTCCCAGCGCCACGCCGGCCACACAGGCGGTGCTCGCGGGCACGATCAGCATCCCCCGCACGGGGTACGACCCGGACGAGGGACCCGCGGCCAGGTCACCGGCCGCCCAGTACCGCACGTCCGAGACGTCCGCGTCGAAGGCGTGCGGTTTGCCGTCCGCCCCCAGGGCCAGCCAGCTGCGCAGGTCCTCCTGCCAGTGCGCGTCCCGGAAGCGAATGCCGGTCTCGTCCAGCAGCGTCAGCCGCGCGGCCCGGCTGACCACGAGGTCCACGGACTGCCCCGCCGCCAGAAGCCCCCGCACGACGGCCGCGGCGTACGGCGTCCCGGACGCACCGGAGACCCCCACGACCCAGGGCCGGCGCTGCGCTGTGTGTTCGTACGGCTCCACGCCCCGAGCCTATCCGGCGCCTCCCACTGCGGTCCTGACCAGGCGGTCCGGCCGGGGAACGGTAACGGAGGGGGCCTGTGCGAAAGGCGAGTTGAGCCCTGTCAGGATGTCGTAAAAGAGCTTTGACATGATCGATCGTTTTGCACTTTAGTTATCTTTTGCCAAGTTCCGTCTACGGGGGAGCGCACCATCCACACCACGCGAAAGGCTCTGGCCGCCGCCGGCGTCGTGGCGATCATCGCCGCGGGTTCCACGGCCTGCGACCCGAGCAACAGCCTCAGCACGGCCGCCAAGGTCAAGCAGGCCTTCGACAAGCTCGGCAAGCAGAAGTCGCTCTCCATGGAGATCGGATTCGACGCCAATGCCGATCAGATCTTCAAGGCCATGCAGGGCCAGGACGACTTCACCCGTGACGACGCCGCGATGCTCGCCAAGCTGAAGCTCGACTACTCCTTCGGCTCCGACACGGCCCTGAAGGACGCCAAGGCGGACGACAAGAGCTTCAGGTACGGAATGCAGCTCGGCCAGGGCGGCGACAAGCCCGTCTTCGAGGCCCGCCAGCTCGGCGACAAGAGCTACTTCCGCGTCGACCTCAAGGCCGTCATGGCCTTCGCGGAGAAGCACGGCAAGAAGCCCGG
Source organism: Streptomyces sp. PKA51 (assembly GCF_057552455.1). Lineage (NCBI taxonomy): Bacteria > Bacillati > Actinomycetota > Actinomycetes > Kitasatosporales > Streptomycetaceae > Streptomyces > Streptomyces sp. PKA51. Next base: position 37,382 of record NZ_BAAJPZ010000007.1, on the reverse strand, counting down.
TTCGGGTGGCGCCGAAGGCCGGACGATGGAGAAGCTGATCGGGCAGGCCGACCAGCTCCCCGACTCCCTGGGCGGCGCCAAGAACGCCCTCAAGGGCGAGTGGGTCAGCCTCGACAAGGCGACTTTCGAGGAATTCGCCAAGTCGATGGACAAGTCCGGCAGCGGAAAGAGCACGCAGCCCGACCCCGAGACCCAGAAGAAGGTCTACGAGGTCCTGCAGCGCGCATTGGTCGACAACGCCGAGGTCAAGGACGCGGGCAAGAAGAACGGCGTCGAGCACGTCACCGCCACCGTCCCGGCGAACAAGGTCGCCAAGGACTTCGCCGAGGGCCTCAAGCCGCTCAAGGACAAGCTCGGCGACAAGTCCCCGTCGCTGGACAAGCTCAACAAGGACCTCGACGAGCTCGACAAGAAGAAGAACAAGAACCTCGTCTTCGACCTGTCGATCAAGGACGGCATGCTCGCCGGCCTGAGCCTGGACGCCGCCCAGTTCAACGACGACGCCAAGGCCGAGGACAAGCTCCACGGCCCGCTGCCGATCGCCATCACGTTCAAGAACGGCGCCGCCGCTCTCACCGCCCCCGCCGGGGCCAAGGAGCTCAAGCCGCAGGACCTGATGGGCGCCGCCATGTTCGCCATGGGCGCCGGCAAGGGCAGCAAGGACGTCTGACGTCCTCGTACGACACGACGAGAGGGCGGCACCCCGGTGGGGGTGCCGCCCTCTCGTCGTACGCGAGGCGCCCGTCAGAGCACGCCCAGGCCCCGCACCAGCAGGTCCAGCAGCGCACACAGGAAAAGAGCGATGCCGATGAACCCGTTGACCGTGAAGAAGGCCCGGTTCAGCCGGGACAGGTCGCGCGGCGTGACGATGGAGTGCTCGTAGACGAACGCCGCGGCCACCACCAGCAGGCCCGTCCAGAAGAACACCCCCGCGTGCGTCAGCAGCGCGTACCAGACCAGCAGGGCCGTCGTGACGACGTGGCACGCACGGGCGCCGTACAGGGCCGCCGGGATGCCGAAGCGGGCCGGGGTGGACTTCACCCCGTGCGCCCGGTCCGCCGCCACGTCCTGGCAGGCGAAGATCAGATCGAAGCCGCCGATCCACACGCCCACCGCCAGGCCCAGCACCACCGCGTCCCACGACCACGCGCCCGTCACCGCCAGCCACGCGCCGACCGGCCCCATGGCCTGGGCCAGGCCCAGGATCGCGTGCGGGAAATCGGTGAAGCGCTTGCCGTACGGATAGACCACCATCGGGATCACCGCGATGGGGGCCAGCGCCAGGCACAGCGGATTGAGCAGGGCGGCCGCGCCCAGGAAGAAGACGACGGCCACCAGCGCACCCGTCCACGCCGAGCGCACCGAGACCGCGCCGGTGACCAGCTCGCGGCCGGCGGTGCGGGGGTTACGGGCGTCGATCTCGCGGTCGATGATGCGGTTGCAGGCCATCGCGAAGGTGCGCAGGCCCACCATGGCGACGGTCACCAGCAGCAGCCGCCACCAGCCGATGTGACCGTTCTTGAAGTACATCGCCGTCAGCGACGCTATGTAGGCGAAGGGCAGCGCGAAGACCGAGTGCTCGATCATCACCAGGCGCAGGAAGGCCCTGGTGCGCCCGGGCTGCGGGACGGCGGCGGCAGCGGAGCTCACAGCCCGTACTCCTTCCAGCGGCGGTCGACCTTGGCGGCCGTCTGCGGGTCCGACTCCACCATGTGCGGCCAGCCGCCGTCACGCGTGTAGCCCTCCTCGGGCCACTTGGCGGTCGCGTCGATGCCCGCCTTGCCGCCCCAGAACTGCTGGTACGAGGCGTGGTCGAGGTGGTCGACCGGGCCCTCGACGACGGTCAGGTCGCGGGCGTAGTCGGTGTTGCCCAGCGCCCGCCAGGCCACCTCGTGCAGGTCGTGGACGTCGCAGTCGGCGTCGACGACCACGATCAGCTTGGTCAGCGACATCATGTGCGCGCCCCAGATGGCGTGCATGACCTTCTGCGCGTGCTTGGGGTACTTCTTGTCGATCGAGACGATCGCGCAGTTGTGGAAGCCGCCGGCCTCGGGCAGGTGGTAGTCCACGATGTCCGGGATGATGATCTTCAGCAGGGGCAGGAAGAACCGCTCGGTGGCCCGGCCCAGCGGGCCGTCCTCCGTCGGCGGCCGGCCCACGACGATGGACTGCAGCAGCGGCCGGCGCCGCATCGTCACGCAGTCGATCGTCAGCGCCGGGAAGTCCTCCTGCGGCGTGTAGAAACCGGTGTGGTCGCCGAAGGGCCCCTCCGGCAGCATCTTCCCCGGCTCCAGCCAGCCCTCCAGGACGACCTCGGCATTGGCCGGCACCTGCAGCGGCACCGTCTTGCAGTCGACCATGTCGATGCGCTTGCCCTGGACGAAGCCGGCGAAGAGGTACTCGTCGATGTCGCCGGGCAGCGGCGCCGTCGACGCGTACGTCACCGCCGGCGGGCAGCCGAAGGCGATGGCGACCGGCAGCCGCTCGCCCCGCTTGGCCGCCACCTGGTAGTGGTTGCGGCTGTCCTTGTGGATCTGCCAGTGCATACCGATGGTGCGCTTGTCGTGCCGCTGCAGGCGGTACAGGCCGAGGTTGCGCACGCCGGTCTCGGGGTGCTTGGTGTGGGTCAGGCCGAGGTTGAAGAAGGAGCCGCCGTCCTCGGGCCAGGTGAACAACGCCGGCAGCTGCTCCAGGTCGACGTCGTCGCCGGTGAGGACGACCTCCTGGACGGGGGCGTCCTTGATCTTGCGCGGCGGCACATGGGCCATCGCGCCCAGCTTGCCGAACGCCTCGCGCACCCCGGTGAAGCCGTGCGGCAGCTCCGGCTTGAGCAGACCGCCGATCTTCTCGCCGATCTCGTCGTACGAGCGCAGGCCGAGCGACTTCAGCAGGCGGCGGTCGGTGCCGAAGACGTTCATCGCGAGCGGCATGGAGGCGCCCTTGACGTTCTCGAAGAGCAGCGCCGGCCCGCCGGACTTGTTCACTCTGTCGACGATCTCCCCGATTTCCAGGTACGGGTCGACTTCGGCCGTGATGCGCTTGAGATCGCCGTCGCGCTCCAGGGCCCGCAGGAAGGAGCGAAGATCGTCGTAAGCCATGCGTTCCAGTATCGAGCACGCACTAGGCTGGAGCGGTCACGGGGCCGCTCCTGCGGCCCGCGCACGCCGTTCCCGCGCCGTGTCCACGCCGTACTCCGGGGGGCTTCCCGATGCTGAGGTATCTGCCGTTCCTGCTGGTACTGGCGTTGTGGATCTACGCGTTCATCGACTGCCTCAACACGCCGGAGGACGAGGTCCGCAACCTGCCGAAGATGGCCTGGGTGCTGATCATCCTGCTCTTCGGCGAGGTACTGCTCGGCCCGGTGGCCTGGCTGATCGCCGGCCGCCCGCGCGCCGCGACCCGCCCCACGGCCGGCGGCGGCCGCTGGGTGGCGCCCGACGACAACCCCGAATTCCTGCGCTCGCTCAAGCGAGACGAGGACGAGGGCCCGCAGCGCTAGCGCCTGTCCGGCGGGTCTTCGTTACGCGCCACCACGGCGCCCCGTAGGGGCGCGGGGAACTGCGCGACAAGCCACGACGCGCCCGCGGACGAGGTGCCGTGTGCGCCCGGGGTGGTGCGTCGGCTGCGGGCCGTCGGTGGCCGATCGCGCAGTTCCCCGCGCCCTACGGGGCACTGCGCCTAACCGTGCTTGCCGCGGTACTCGTCGCGCAGTTGCCGCCACCGCTCCGTCGTCCACGCCGACCAGTCGGCCGGGTTTCCGCCGAGGGCCTGCAGCAGGTACTCGAAGTGGTGGTGCCAGCCCGCGAGGCAGTCCAGCCGCACGTCCTCGGTGCCGGTCATCTCGTTGGTGAAGTGCAGCAGCGTGCCGCCGACCCCGAGCGGCCCCGGCTCCAGTTCGAAGCGGATCCGCCCGTGGATCTCCACGGTGTACTCCGCCACCCGCTTGGGCTGCCACGCCGTCACCCGCCCGGGCGCGACGGTGGCGTTCCCCTGTGCGTCGGTGTTCTGCCACCGCAGGGTGATCGCCCCGCCCTCGCGCTGCTCGAACGGCTCGGCGACCGCCAGCCACGTCGGCAGTCCCTCGGGCGTGGCGATCGCGTCCCACACCTCGTCGACGGGGTAGGGGATGGACAGCTCGTAGCGCAGCGTGTGGATGTCGCCCTGGGACTCGGCCGCGCCGTAGGGGGAGGGGATCTCCATGGGTCCACCTCTAGCACGCCCGGGGGCGCGGCGCGCGCGCAAAGGCCCGCTTCCCCCGAACGGGGAAGCGGGCCTCGGTGCGCGTGCTGCGTGGTCAGACGCCCGCGTACGAGTGCTTGCCGCTCAGCAGGATGTTCACGCCGTAGTAGTTGAACAGGTAGCAGGAGAAGGCCAGCAGGCCCAGGATCGCGGCCTTGCGGCCCTTCCAGCCGGCGGTGGCGCGGGCGTGGAGGTAGCAGGCGTAGGCGACCCAGGTGATGAAGGACCAGACCTCCTTGGGGTCCCAGCCCCAGTAGCGGCCCCAGGCGGCCTCGGCCCAGATCGCGCCCGCGATGATCGTGAACGTCCACAGCGGGAAGACGGTGGCGTTGATGCGGTAGGCAAATTTGTCGAGCGTCGCCGCCGAGGGCAGCCGCGAGAGGGCGTTGTCGATCTTCCGCAGGGGGCGGTCCTCCGCGAGCCGGGCCTCGTAGCCGTCGCGGAAGAGGTAGAAGAACGTCGAGACCGCACCCACGTACAGCGCCGCGCCGGAGAGGATGGCGCAGGAGACGTGGATCCACAGCCAGTACGAGTGCAGGGCGGGCACCAGCTGGTCGCTGGCGGTGTAGAGCACCGAGACGGCCAGGCCCAGGTCCAGCAGGACCGTGGTGATCAGGGGCAGGCCCAGCCAGCGGATGTTCTTCTTCGCCACCAGCAGCGCGAGGTAGACGGCGACCGCGACCATCGCGAACGTCGTCGAGAACTCGTACATGTTGCCCCACGGCGCCCGCTGCACCGACAGCGCGCGGGTGAGCACGCCACCGGCGTGCAGCGCCCAGGCGAGCACCGTCAGCGAGATGGCCATGCGGCCGTACAGGTCGCCCTTCTCGCTGGTGCCGGCCGCACCCGGGCCGTCGGGCACGTCCCGGCTGCCGGGGGCCGACCGGGTGACGACCTTGGGCCGCTCCAGGACGGCGGTGCCGCCGCCGGACTGCTTGACCGTCACGCTCACCGCGGGGGCCGCGGCCGCTTCGGCGGTGATCGCCGCCGCGGTGCGCCCGACGGCGCTGCGGCTGCCGAAGACCCACTCGGCGATGTGCGCGAGGAAGGCGAGGGTGTAGACGGCCATGGCCGAATAGACCAGCCAGTTGCTGATGTGGGCCAGGTTCTCGTTGGTTGCAGCCGCGAGGGTCACGCGCGCGCTCCTTCGGACGGTTCGGCTGTGTCGGCTGGGGTGCCGGGTTCGGGGGCGACGGGCGGCGCGTCGGGCTGCAGGCCGGCGGCCAGCGCGGCGAGCTCCTCGGGCAGCCGGGCGGACTCGCTGCGGGCCAGGCCGGCCAGTTCCACGACCGTACGCCCGTCCTCGCCGGCGAGGGCCCGCACCCACACGCGGCGGCGCTGGACGAACAGCGAGCCGGCCAGGCCCACCAGGGCGCCGACCGCGCCGGCCAGCGCCAGGCCGTTGCCGGGCTTCTGGGAGACCTGGAAGGTCGCCCACTGCCGGATGCCGTCGAAGTGCAGCGTGCCCGCCCCGTCCGGCAGCGTCATCGTGTCGCCGACCTTGAGGATCTGCGCGAACTTCGAGCCGTCGGGGTCGGTGAACTGCTTCATCCTGGAGTCGTCGAGCTGGTAGACGCTCTGCGGCACGCCCGAGTCCAGGCCCAGGTTGCCCCGGTAGGCGGTCAGCACCAGGCGCGGATTGTCCAGCGCCGGGAACTGGGAGAGCATCGTGCCGGCCCGCAGGTCGAGCGTGGGCACGAAGTTGCCCTTGAAGCCGAGGTCGGACTCCTTGCCGTCCTTGTCCCGGTAGTCGGGGACCTTCAGCACGGACGTCTCGGTGACGTTGCTGTCCAGCGGCAGTGAGGGCATCGGGCCGCGGAAGGCCACGTCGCCCTTGCCGTCGCGGACGGTGACCATCGGCGCGTAGCCGTGGCCGATGAGGTAGACCTTCGAGCCGGCCGTCTCCAGCGGCTCGTTGACCTTGACCGTGGCCTTGCGGGGCGTGCCGTCGGGCCCGTCCCAGTACGTGATGTGGGCGGCGTAGTCGCGCGGGGTGCCCTTCTGCGGGCCGGTGCGCTCGTAGGACCCGGAGAAGCTGTCGAGGCGGAACCCGAACGGGTCGAGGTCGTCGGCGCTGAACAGCGAGCCGGACTTGAAGTCGTCGTACTGCGTGAGCGTGTTCGAAAAACCGTCGCCCTCGACGACCAGCTTGCCGCCCTCGGACTTGAACAGCTGGCCGGAGGCGAAGGCCACCAGCATCACGATCAGCGAGACGTGGAAGAGGAGGTTGCCGGCCTCGCGCAGGTAGCCCTTCTCCGCGCCCACGGAGTCGGCGGCGCGCTCGACGCGGAAGCGGCGCCGGCGCAGCAGCCGCTCGGCGGCCGCCAGCACCTGCTCCGGCTCGGCGGAGGTGTGCCAGGTGGCGTGGGCGGGCATGCGGGTCAGCCGGCGCGGCGCGCCCGGCGGGCGGCTGCGCAGCTGGCCGACGAACTGCCAGGTGCGCGGGACGATGCAGCCGATCAGGGAGACGAACAGCAGGATGTAGATCGCGGAGAACCACACCGAGCTGTAGACGTGGAAGAGGCCGAGCTTGTCGTAGATCGGCGCGAGGGTGCCGTGCTTGTCGCGCCACTGCTCGACCTTGAGCTCGTCGACGCCGGTCTGCGGCACGAGGGAGCCGGGGACGGTGGCCAGGGAGAGCAGGAACAGCAGGATCAGCGCGACCCGCATGGAGGTCAGCTGCCGCCAGCACCAGCGCACCCAGCCCAGCGCCTCGCGCCCGGCCCAGGCCAGCGCGCCGAGCGCGCCGGGCCGGCGGACGCCGCCGAAGGAGCCGGGTACGGCGCGGCCGCCCTCGGCGTCGTCGTCGACGGGCGCCGTGGACAGCGCGGCGGCGGCCGCAGTGTCCACGGTCTCCGTCGTGTCAGGGGCGTCCGGGCCGGCTTCGGTGCCGGCGGGGCCGTTCGTCTTGGCCATCGATCAGATCCCAGGGGTGAAGGTGCTCGACCACGTCTGCAGCTCGCCGACCATGCTGTCCCACACCCCGGTGACCAGGAGCACGCCGACGACGACGAGCATCCCGCCGCCGGCCCGCATGACCCAGGCGTAGTGCCGCTTGACCCACCCGAACGCGCCGAGGGCGCGCCGGAAGGCGACCGCGGTCACGACGAAGGGCAGGCCCAGGCCCAGGCAGTAGGCGACGGTCAGCAGCGCGCCGCGGCCGGCGCTGGCCTGGTTGAAGGACAGCGACTGCACGGCGGCGAGCGTCGGGCCGATGCACGGCGTCCAGCCGAGGCCGAAGAGCACGCCGAGCACGGGCGCGCCGGCCAGGCCGAGCGCCGGCTTGGTGTGGAAGCGGAACTCGCGCTGCCCGAAGAAGCCGAGCGCGCCCATGAAGGCCAGGCCGAGCACGATCGTCAGGGCGCCGAGCACCATGGAGATCGTCCCCTTGTACTCCTGCAGCGTCCGGCCGAAGTAGCCGAAGAACGCGCCGGCGGAGACGAAGACGGCGGAGAAGCCGGCCACGAAGAGGGAGGAGCCGGCCACCATCCGGCCGCGCCGGGCCTCGGCCAGGTCGGCGCCGCTGACGCCGGTGACGTAGGAGAGGTAGCCGGGCACCAGTGGCAGCACGCAGGGCGAGAAGAAGGAGATGAGCCCGCCGAGCACGGCCACGGGCAGCGCCATCAGCAGCGCCCCGGACAGCACGGTCTGGTTGGTGTCGGTCACGGCGGCGAGCACGTGCACGGCGGTGGGGGACCCGGTGCTCACGGGGTCACTTCTCCGCTGCCAGGGGGGCGAGCGTCTGGCGCAGCTCGTCCTCGCTCAGGGCCTTCATGGCGCGGGCGGCGATCTTGCCGTCGCGGTCGATGAAGACGGTCGAGGGGATCGACTGCGGGTTCAGGCTGCCCTTGGGGAAGCGCAGCAGCAGCTTGCCGGAGGAGTCGTACAGGCTCGGGTAGGGGACCTTGAACTCCTTCTCGAAGGCGATCGCGGGCGCCGGGTCGGGGTCGCGCGTGTCGAGCCCGACGAACTGCACACCCTTGTCCTTGAAGTCGTTCGCGACGGCGACGAGGTTCTTGGCCTCGGCCCGGCAGGGCGCGCACCACGAGCCCCACACGTTAAGGACGACGATCTTGCCCTTGTACTCCTTGGCGACGTCGAGGTCCTTGCCGTCGAGCGTCCTGCCCGACAGCTCGGGCGCCGCCTGCCGGCCGCTGCGCTCCTTGACGACGTCCACACCGCCCGTGCCCTGCACGAACTGCGTCTGCCCGCCGCCTCCCGCGGAGTCGTGGGAGCCGCAGGCGCTGAGCATCAGCGCCGCGAGGGCCGCGCCGATCGCCGGCACGGTGGTACGACGGCGTGGAAGTGGGCGTCGAAGGGCGCGGCAGGCACTCATGTGAAAAGTTTCGCATGGGCAGTTTAGGGATCTTCCGCACCCCCCTCGGTCTCGTCGGAGGACTCCCGCTCCCAGCCGGCGGGCGGCTCCTTCTCCTTTTCCCGCTCGGGAGTGGCCTGCGGGCGCGGCTTGGGGCGGCTCCCGGCCGCGGCCGCCTTGCCGTGCCACTTCTCTCCCACGTCCAGCGACCGCAGGTGCGCGAGGACCTCCGGCTTCTGCACGTCCAGCCAGTCGACGAACTGCCGGAAGGACACCAGCCGCACGTCGCGCCGCTTGTCGTCGGCGATGTACTTCAGCGCCTCCTCCACGGCGTCCATGTAGATCCCGCCGTTCCAGTCCTCGAAGTGGTTGCCCACGAAGAACGGCGCCCGGTTCGTCTCGTACGCCCGGTCGAACCCGGCGATGTACGACTCGGTCGCCTGCCGGCGCCAGGAGGGGTAGTGGTCGGGCACGCCGCGGGTGGTGTTCTTCGACTGGTTGGCGAGGATGTTGTAGTCCATCGACAACACCTCGAAGGAGTGACCCGGGAAGGGCATCTGCTGCAGCGGCAGGTCCCACAGCCCGTGCTTCTTGCGCGGCCAGACCTGCTCGCCGCCCGAGGAGCTCGCGTCGTAGCGCCAGCCCAGCCGCGCCGCCGTCGGCAGCAGCCCCTCCTGGTTGAGCAGGCACGGCGTCCGGCCGCCGATCAGCTCCTTGCGGTAGTCGAAGGGCAGCGGCTCCAGGTCGGTGAAGCCGGTGTGGGTGCGCCACTGGGTGACGAAGGAGACGGCCTGGTCGATCTCCGAGGCCCAGTCCTCCGGCGTCCAGCGGGCCACCGAACCGTGCCCGGTGCAGAAGTGCCCGTTGAAGTGCGTGCCGACCTCGTGCCCCTCCAGCCAGGCCGCCCGCAGGTTCTTGAGCGTCGCCTTGATGTGTTCGTCGGACAGGTAGCCGATGTCGGAGGCGCCGACCGGGTTGTTCGGCGGCTCGTACAGCCGCTTGCGCGACTCCGGCAGCAGGTAGATGCCCGAGAGGAAGAAGGTCATCTTCACGCCGTGGTCCCGGGCGAGCTTGCGGAAGCGCGGGAAGAGGCCGTTGCCGACCTCGCCGGCCCCGTCCCACGAGAAGATCACGAACTGCGGCGGCTTCTCCCCCGGCTCCAGCGGCACCGGCTTCGGCGGCTGCTCCGGCTGCGTGCCGGTGTCCGCCGTCGAGCCGTCGCCGATCAGCCGCGCCTTCGCCTTGGCCTCGTGGCCGCGCTGCCGCGGCCCCGGGCCGGTGGCCACCACCTCGTCGTCCCCGGACTGCGAACAGCCCGCGACCCCGCCGAGCGCCGCGGCCGCACCTGCTCCCATCCCCATGCCGAGCAGGTCCCGGCGGCTGATGTCGCGCATGTCGGCTCCATCCGATTTGCCCCCATACCATACGCCGTCCATATAAATGGACATTGAGTATGAGGGCGCGCCGGATTACGACGGTTGCGCAGTTATCGAGGGATTTCCCGCCCCCTGGGGGTGTTCTGGCGCTCCGCCAGGCGTACGGCGCGCGCCGGGCGCACCGCACCCGACGCGCACTCCCCGCGGCCTTCTCAGGCCCCGAACGCCTTCTGGCCGCCCTTCACCGGCTTCGCACCCGCCAGCAGATGCGCCGGCACCAGGTCCCGCGCCGGCTCGCTGTACCCCACCGAGACGATCCGGTCGCCCCGGTAGGTGAACGTCGTCAGGCTCGCCAGCGTGCACTGCCGCTTGCGCGGGTCGTGCCACAGCCTGCGCTTCTCCACGAAACTGCGCACGATCCAGATCGGCAGCTGATGGCTCACCAGCACCGCCTCGTGCCCGCGCGCCGCGTCCTTCGCCGCGTCCAGCGCCCCCATCATCCGCACGACCTGCTCCACGTAGGGCTCGCCCCACGACGGACGGAACGGGTTCGTCAGGTGCCGCCAGTTCGCGGGCTTGCGCAGCGCGCCGTCGCCCACGCCGAAGGTCTTGCCCTCGAAGACGTTCGCCGCCTCGATCAGCCGCTCGTCCGTCGCCAGCTCCAGGCCGTGCGTCTTCGCGATCGGCGTCGCCGTCTCCTGCGCCCGCTCCAGCGGCGAGGCCACCACGTACGTCACGTCCCGCTCCGCCAGGTGTTCGGCCACCCGGTCGGCCATCCGCCGGCCCAGCTCGGAGAGGTGGTAGCCCGCCCGGCGGCCGTAGAGCACGCCGTCGGGGTTGTGCACCTCGCCGTGCCGCATCAGATGGACGACGGTGATGTCGTCCGCGCCCTTCGCGCTCACTTCTCGCCCTCCGTCGCCTCGGCCGCCGCCCGCGCCGCCGCCGGCAGCGCCGCCGCGATCCGCTCGATCGCCGCCGCGTCGTGGCTCGTGGAGACGAACCACGACTCGAACGCCGACGGCGGCAGGTACACGCCCTGCGCCAGCATCGAATGGAAGAAGGCGTTGAAACGGAACGCCTCCTGCGAACGGGCCTTCTCGTAGTCCGTGACCTGCGTCTCGGTGAAGAAGACCGAGAACATGTTCCCCGACGTCTGCAGGCGGTGGGCCACCCCCGCCTTCGCCAGCGCCTCCGTCACCAGGGAGCCGATCTCGGCGGCCACCGCGTCCACCTTCTCGTACGCGGCGTCGTCCAGCAGCCGCAGCTGCGCCAGGCCCGCGGCCGTCGCCACCGGATTGCCCGACAGCGTGCCCGCCTGGTACACCGGGCCGGCCGGCGCCAGCTGCGCCATCACGTCCGCCCGGCCGCCGAACGCCGCCGCCGGGAAGCCGCCGCCCATGACCTTGCCGAAGGTCATCAGGTCCGGCTTCACGCCGTCGATGCCGTACCAGCCGGCCTTCGAGACACGGAAGCCCGTCATCACCTCGTCGGAGATGAACAGCGCGCCGTTCTGCGCGCACGCCGTCTTCAGCCCCTCGTTGAAGCCCGGCAGCGGCGGGACGACGCCCATGTTGCCCGGCGACGCCTCGGTGATCACGCACGCGATCTCACCCGGGTGGGCGTGGAACGCCGCGTGCACGGCCTCCAGGTCGTTGTACGGCAGCACGATCGTGTCCCCGGCCTGCGCCCCGGTCACGCCCGGGGTGTCCGGCAGCCCGAAGGTCGCCACCCCGGAACCGGCCGCGGCCAGCAGCGCGTCCACGTGACCGTGGTAGCACCCGGCGAACTTGATCACCTTGGACCGGCCCGTGAAGCCGCGCGCCAGCCGGATCGCCGACATGGTCGCCTCGGTGCCCGAGGACACCAGGCGCACCTGCTCGACCGGCTCCACCCGGGAGACGATCTCCTCCGCCAGGGCGACCTCGCCCTCGCCGGGCGTGCCGAACGACGTACCGCGCGCCACGGCCTGCTGGACCGCGGCGATCACCTCCGGGTGCGCATGGCCGAGAATCATCGGTCCCCAGGAACACACGAGGTCCACATATTCCCGGCCATCCGCGTCCGTCAGGTACGGACCGGTGCCCGAAACCATGAACCGGGGCGTACCCCCCACGGCGCGGAACGCGCGCACGGGAGAGTTCACGCCACCGGGCGTCACGGCCGACGCACGGTCGAAGAGCATCTGGGAGACTGGGGCGTCATATGGGTAGCTCACGCTAGCCATGGTCTCAGAGCGCTCCCACCGGTCGCGTCCGGGCGTTTCGCGCGTCCGCAGCGGGGGAGGTCTCTGAGACGATGATCGGGTTGCGCGGCGGGGGCTGTGCTGCCCAAAAGTGCGGTCGGGTGGAGATATGCATCGCGGTGGCGGACTGGGCGAGGGCACGGACGACCTGGGGCCCGAGCGAGCAGAGCGGACCCACAAGGGGCGACACCGGCGCGCGGACAAAAGCGGCGAGAGCCGTGAGGAACACAGCGCGAGCAGGAGTGGCCGGGTGGGGGTGACCTACAAGTACTTCGGGGCGCCGAACGGCGCCACCGCTGCCCGCGTGCCCCTTTCCATGCGCCCCGAGGAGCTCGGCGGTGACGAGCTGGGCATGGGCGGGATGTTTACCAGGATCAAGCCGGAGACCGTGGCCGCCATGGTCCTCACCGGCATCCAGGGCATACCCCTGCACAAGGTGCCCCCACTCGAGCTGGTGGTTCTCCACCCCGACTACGCGGTCGTCAAGCTGCCCATGACCGTCGTCGACCCGCTGCGCGGCATCGGCGAGGAATCGGTGGGCGCGGCGGCGTTCATCTGGTCCACCGTCCCGGACCGCGGCGGCCCCCGCGACGCCTTCACCGTCTACCGGCTGCTGCACGAATGGCAGGATTTCTCCCACCGCCTGCACGAGGCCGGCCACCAGCCGTACTGCCTGGTCTGGCCGTAAATCCGGACGATCCCCCGTAATACCGTACGAGCATGTTCATCGCCCGCTCCATCGCCCTCTTCCTCCTCGCCGCCCTGCTGGAGATCGGCGGCGCCTGGCTGGTGTGGCAGGGCGCCCGCGAACACCGCGGCTGGGCCTGGATCGGGGCGGGGATCATCGCGCTGGGCGCGTACGGCTTCGTCGCCACGCTCCAGCCCGACGCCCACTTCGGCCGGATCCTCGCCGCGTACGGCGGTGTCTTCGTCGCCGGATCGCTGGCCTGGGGCATGGTCGCCGACGGCTACCGCCCCGACCGCTACGACGTGACCGGCGCCCTGGTCTGCCTCGCCGGCGTCGCCCTGATCATGTACGGGCCGCGAGGCCGGTGAGGGCCCGGCCTATGCTGCGGCATAGGTCCCAGCGATCCCAGCCGCCCCAGGAGGCCCAGTCATGAGCACCCGCACCGCAGTGATCACCGGCGCCAGCAGTGGCATCGGCGCCGCCACCGCCCGGCAGCTCGCCGCCGCCGGCTACCGCGTGGTGCTCACCGCCCGCCGCGAGGACCGCATCACCGCCCTCGCCGAGGAGCTCACCGCCGCCGGCCACCAGGCCGTCGCCTACGCCCTCGACGTCACCGACCGCACCGCCGTCGACGCCTTCGGCGACTGGCTGGACGGCCAGGGCCCCATCGAGGTCCTCGTCAACAACGCCGGCGGCGCCATCGGCACCGAGACCGTCGCCACCGCCGACCCCACCGACTGGCGCACCATGTACGAGGTCAACGTCCTCGGCACCCTCCACATGACCCAGGCGCTGCTGCCCCGCCTCACGGCGGCCGAGGGCACCGTGATCGTCCTGTCCTCCACCGCGGGCCTGGCCACCTACGAGGGCGGCGGCGGCTACGTCGCCGCCAAGCACGGCGCCCACGTCCTCGCCGAGACCCTCCGCCTGGAGCTGTGCGGCCAGCCCGTCCGCGTCATCGAGATCGCCCCCGGCATGGTGCGCACCGAGGAGTTCGCCCTCACCCGCTTCCGCGGCGACCGGGACAAGGCCGCCGCCGTCTACAGCGGCGTCGCCGAACCCCTCACCGCCGACGACGTCGCCGACACCATCACCTGGGCCGTCACCCGCCCGCCCCACGTCAACATCGACCTGCTCGTCGTCCGTCCCCGCGCCCAGGCCTCCAACTACAAGGTCCACCGCGAGTCCTGACCGGCCATCGGACCGGGGACCGAGGACCGGCGACCGATAGCCGAAACGATCAAGCTGGCCTAGATTCGACGCACAGCACCCGCCCCACGCAGAAAGACCGGAGACCGGGAACCATGCGCGTCATCGATTTCGACCACCTCGTCCTCAACGTCGCCGACCCCGAGCGCGCCCTCGCCTTCTACACCGGCCCCCTCGGCCTGGAGCCGGTCCGCGTGGAGGAGTGGCGCGCCGGCACGGTGCCCTTCCCCTCCGTGCGCGTCACCCCGACCACGATCATCGACCTGGTCGAGGGCCCGCGCGGCGAGACCAACGTCGACCACATCTGCCTGGTCGTCGAGCCCCTCGACTGGCAGACGGTCATCGACTCCGGCACCTTCGACGTCGTCCGCGGCCCCAGCACCAACTTCGGCGCCCGCGGCAACGCCGAGTCCCTCTACGTCCGCGACCCGGACGGCAACACGGTCGAACTGCGCTGGTACCCGCAGGACGCCTGAGCCGGAACCGGTCGCCGGCCCGGCCCTCGATCCGGCTCGGCCGATCCGGCTCGGCCGAGCCGGCTCAGCCCTTCACGCAGATGACCTGCTTGAGGTGGGCCACGACCTCGACGAGGTCCCGCTGCTGCTCCATGACCTGCTCGATGGGCTTGTAGGCGGCCGGGATCTCGTCGACCACGCCGGAGTCCTTGCGGCACTCGACGCCGCGCGTCTGGTGTGCCAGGTCCTCGGCGGAGAATCGCTTCTTCGCGGCGTTGCGGCTCATGCGGCGGCCGGCGCCGTGCGAGGCGGAGTTGAACGAGTCCTCGTTGCCCAGGCCGCGCACGATGTACGAGCCGGTGCCCATGGAGCCGGGGATGATGCCGTACTCGCCGCCGCCCGCGCGGATCGCGCCCTTGCGGGTGACCAGCAGCTCCACGCCCTCGTAGGTCTCCTCGGCCACGTAGTTGTGGTGGCAGGAGATCTCGGGCTCGAAGGTGGGCTTCGCCTTCTTGAACTGCTTGCGGACGACGTCCTTCAGCAGCGCCATCATGATCTCGCGGTTGTGGCGCGCGTACTCCTGTGCCCAGAACAGGTCGTGCCGGTAGGCCGCCATCTGCGGGGTGTCGGCGAGGAAGACGGCGAGGTCGCGGTCGACCAGGTTCTGGTTGTGCGAGAGCTTCTGCGCCTGGCCGATGTGGTACTCGGCCAGCTCCTTGCCGATGTTCCGGGAGCCGGAGTGCAGCATGAGCCACACCGAACCGGACTCGTCTATGCAGAGCTCCACAAAGTGGTTTCCTCCGCCGAGCGTTCCCATCTGCTTCAGCGCCCGTCCCTGCCGGAACTTCACCGCCTCCGCCACCCCCTGGAAGCGTCCCCAGAAGGCGTCCCAGCCCGCCGTCGGCAGGCCGTGCAGGCGGACCGGGTCGACCGGGTCGTCGTGCATGGCGAAGCCGACCGGGATGGCGTCCTCGATCTTGCGGCGCAGGGGGGAGAGGTCGCCGGGGAGGTCCTCGGCGCGCAGGGAGGTTTTGACCGCGGACATGCCGCAGCCGATGTCGACGCCGACCGCCGCCGGGCAGACGGCGCCGCGCATCGCGATCACGGATCCGACCGTGGCGCCCTTGCCGAAGTGGACGTCCGGCATCACGGCGAGGCCCTGCACCCACGGCAGTGTCGTCACGTTCTGCAGCTGTCGCAGGGCGACGGGCTCGACGGTGGCCGGGTCGGCCCACATGCGGATCGGCACCCGGGCGCCGGGCACCTCGGTGTAGGACATATTGGGTTCATTCCCCCGAATAGAGCAGATAAAGCAAACAGCGGACGTATTCGCTGATAGTCGACAGGGAACCGGCGGATGCGGCGGCCCGTGCGGTACACATTGTGTTCAGTCGCCACCTTGCGGCGACAACCCGTTTTCCGGCGAAGGGAGCCACGGACAGTGCAGCGAAGGGCGTACGCACCGGCAGCAGCACTGGCCGCGGTGGCGGTGCTGTCGGCACTGCTCGGCGGGTGCGGCGGGGGCGCCGGGGCCGACGGCCACGGCCAGGACGCCAAGCCCGGGCCGGGCGGTTCGTCGGCCGGCTCGGCGGAGCCGGGGAAGTACCACAGCCTGCCCGAGCCCTGCGGCTACGTGAGCCCCGCGACGATCCGGCGGATGCTGCCGGGCGTGGACCAGGGCGACGAGGAGGAGGCCAAGCGCCTGCTGCGCGGCCAGGCCGCGATCACGTACGACACGGACCGCCGGGTGGGCTGCCGCTGGAAGCTGGAGACCCCGGAGGGCACCCGGCATCTGACGGTGGACTTCGAGCGCGTCGTGTCGTACCAGCCGGGGATCAGCGACGAGAACCGGGCCCGGCAGCTGTACGCCCGGCAGGCGGCCGAGGCGCACATCGCCGTCGCGACGCCGTCGGCGTCCGCCGCGCCGTCCGCCTCGGCGGGCGGCGCCTCCCCGAGCACCGGCCCGGCCCCGCAGCTGCGCGGCGCCACGCCGGCGCCCTCCTCCCCGCCGGCGTCCGCTGCGGCGCCCTCCGGCGGGGCGTCCTCGGCGCCGCCGTCGGCGGATCCGCGGCTGGCGCCGCGGGTGCTGGACGATCTGGGCGACGACGCGTTCGTCAACGACAAGCTGGTCACGGCGGGCTCGGGGGTGCACCGTGACGTCACGGTGGTCTTCCGTTCGTCCAATGTGCTGGTGACGATCGCGTACGACCAGTGGACGACGGATCCGCGGCACGTGCCCGCCAGCCAGGACCTGCAGGGCAAGGCCCAGGACCTGGCCCGTGAACTCGACGCGGGGCACTTCGGGAATTAGCGGGTGATTAGCCCGGGCGCGAGGCCGCAATGCGGCGCCCGCCGCGCCCGGGCCGCGTACCGTGCCCGTGTAAAACCGTGCTCGTATCCATCCGGTACTGCCCCCGCCGTCACTACTTTCGAATGAGCGAAGGACCCATGCACCGACGTACAGCCCCGCGACTCGCCCGATTCCTCGCCTGCGCCGCAGTTCCGGTGATGCTCGTCGCCACCGGCTGCTCGGACGACGGCGGGGAGAAGAAGGAGCCGGAGAAGAAGCCGTCGTCCGCGGCCCCGGGTTCGGCGAAGCCGAGCGCCTCGGCGTCCGCCTCCGCGAAGGCGGCGACGTTCGCCAAGCTGCCGGAGGTGTGCAAGACGCTGTCCGGCGACACCATCGACAAGATGGTGCCGAAGGCGGAGAAGAAGGAGGGCAAGGCGCTGCCCTCGTCCGACACCAATGACTCCGCCAGCTGCATCTGGAGCGGTCTGAACGACAAGGACGTCAAGGACCTGCAGTTCCGCACGCTGACCGTGTCGCTGAAGCGGTTCTCCTCGGACCCGACGCTGGGTTCGGGCGAGAAGCGTGCCGACGACTTCATGACGAAGCAGGTGCAGGCGGCGACGACGCAGGACGGTGCGAAGGACGCCAAGTCGGAGAAGGTCTCGGACATCGGTGACGCGGCGTCGGTGGTGAGCTCGACGACGAAGAAGGACGACAACGAGTTCAAGAACGAGACGGTCGTCGCGCGCACCCAGAACGTGGTGGTGACCGTGAAGTACAGCGGTGCCGGTTACGAGGGCGCCAAGACGCCGGACGCGGACGAGCTGAAGAAGTCGGCGCAGGACGCGACCAAGGAGGTCGTGAAGGCGGTCGGCGCGGCCAACGGCAAGCAGTAGGCGCAAAAAGGGGAAGGGCCCCGGTTCCGGTGATCTCTCACCGGAACCGGGGCCCTTTTCCGTATCGGCTTCCGTAGCGGCGACCGGTTACGCGCTCAGCAGCTTGCGCACCCGGTCGGCGCCGACGGCGAGCAGCAGCGTGGGCAGGCGCGGGCCGGTGTCCCGCCCGACGAGCAGGTGGTAGAGCAGCGCGAAGAACTGGCGCTGGGCGACCTTGAGCTCGGGGGTGGGCTTGGCCTCGGGGTCCAGGCCGGCCATGATCTTCGGCACGCCGTAGACGAGGTGGGTCAGGCCGTCGAGGGACCAGTGCTCGTCCAGGCCCTCCAGCAGCAGGCGCAGCGACTCGCGGCCGGTGTCGTCGAGGGAGGCGAGGAGCTCGGTGTCGGGCTCGGCGCGGACGATGGTGCGCTGGTCGGCGGGGACCTGGTTGTTGATCCAGTGCTCGGCCCGGTCGAGGCGGGGGCGGCACTCGTCGAGGCTGGTGACGGGGTTGGCCGGGTCGAGGTCGCCGAGGATGCGCAGGGTCTGCTCGTCGTGGCCGGCGGTGATGTCGACGACGGAGGCCAGCGTGCGGTAGGGCAGCGGGCGGGGGGTCGTCGGCAGCTCACCGGCCGCGGTGCGGACGGCGCGGTTGTAGGCGGCGACGTCGGCGGGCAGGGCGGTGCCGTCGGCGACCTTGGCGGCGAGCTTGTCCCACTCGTCGTAGAGCCGCTGGATCTCCTGGTCGAAGGCGATCTTGAAGGACTGGTTGGGCTTGCGGCGGGCGTACAGCCAGCGCAGCAGCGGGGCCTCCATGATCTGCAGGGCGTCGCCGGGGGTGGGGACGCCGCCCTTGGAGGAGGACATCTTGGCCATGCCGCTGATGCCGACGAAGGCGTACATGGGACCGATGGGCTGCTCGCCACCGAAGATCGGGCCGACGATCTGGCCGCCGACCTGGAAGGAGGAGCCCGGGGAGGAGTGGTCGACGCCGGAGGGCTCGAAGATCACGCCTTCGTGGGCCCAGCGCATGGGCCAGTCGACCTTCCAGACGAGCTTGCCGTGGTCGAACTCCTTGAGCAGCACGGTCTCGGCGTGGCCGCACTGGCAGGTGTAGGACAGCTCGGTGGTCTCGTCGTCGTACGCCGTGACGGTGGTGAGGTCCTTGTTGCAGACGGTGCAGTACGGCTTGTACGGGTAGTAGCCGGTGCTGCTGCTGCCGTCGTCCTCGGTGGCGGCGCCGGAGCCCTCGGCGGCCTCCAGCTCGGCCTCCTCGACGGGCTTCTGCTGCTTCTTGACCGCAGTGGCGGGCTTGGCCTTGGTGCGGTACTGGGCGAGGATCGCGTCGATGTCGCCGCGGTGCTTCATGGCGTGCAGGATCTGCTCGCGGTAGGCACCGGAGGTGTACTGCGCGGTCTGGCTGATGCCGCGGTACTCGACGCCGAGCTCGTCCAGGGCCTCGATCATGGCGGCCTTGAAGTGCTCGGCCCAGCTGCCGTGGGTGCTGCCGGGCGGGGCGGGCACGGAGGTCAGCGGCTTGCCGATGTGCTCGGCCCAGGAGGGGTCGATGCCGGCCGGGACCTTGCGGTACCGGTCGTAGTCGTCCCAGGAGAGGATGTGGATGCACTCGTGGCCGCGGCGGCGGATCTCGTCGGCGACCAGGTGCGGGGTCATGACCTCGCGGAGGTTGCCGAGGTGGATGGGGCCGGAGGGGGACAGGCCCGAGGCGACGACGATCGGTTTGCCGGGAGCGCGGCGCTCACCTTCGGCGATGACCTCGTCGGCGAAACGGGAGACCCAGTCGGCCTCGGTGCTCTGAGCCTGAGCCACGGCACTTCCTTCCTTACGGTCCTGGCATGACCATTGTCCCAGACGGACGGGGTGCTCCGAGGGTTGCCCGAGGGGGGCGCGAATTCCGTGGGGGCCGTGGTACACGCATGGGATACTCGGGGTGTCGAAATGCCGCCTACCGGAATGGCACCTTTCCATGGCTTCGGTTCCTTCGCTCGCTTCCACGCTTCACCAGCGCATCGCGGACGCCCTGGCGGCCGCCGTGCCGCAGGCCGGCGCCGCCGACCCGCTGCTGCGACGAAGCGACCGGGCGGACTTCCAGGCCAACGGCATGCTGGCGCTGGCGAAGAAGCTGAAGGGCAACCCGCGGGAGCTGGCGGCCGAGGTCGTGAAGTCCCTGCCGGCGGACGAGCTGATCAAGGACGTCGAGGTCTCGGGCCCCGGCTTTTTGAACATCTCCGTCACCGATGCCGCGATCACCGGCACCCTGGCGGCCCGCGCGGCGGACGAGCGCCTGGGCGTGCCGTTCAAGGAGCACCCGGGCACGACCGTGATCGACTGGGCGCAGCCGAACGTGGCCAAGGAGATGCACGTCGGTCACCTGCGGAACACGGTGATCGGCAACTCGGTCGTGCGGCTGCTGGAGTTCACCGGTGAGAAGGTGGTCAGCCGCCACCACATCGGCGACTGGGGCACGCAGTTCGGCATGCTCATCCAGTACTTGATCGAGCACCCGCACGAGCTGGACCACAAGGACGAGCAGACCTCCGGCGAGGAGGCCATGTCGAACCTGAACCGGCTGTACAAGGCCTCGCGTGCGCTGTTCGACTCGGACGAGGAGTTCAAGGCCCGGGCCCGGCGCCGGGTGGTGGACCTGCAGGCGGGTGACGAGCAGACGCTCGCGCTGTGGCAGAAGTTCGTCGACGAGTCGAAGATCTACTTCTACTCGGTGTTCGACAAGCTGGACGTGGAGATCCGCGACGAGGACATCGTCGGCGAGTCGGGTTACAACGACATGCTCGCCGAGACCTGCCGCCTGCTGGAGGAGTCGGGCGTCGCGGTGCGCTCGGAGGGCGCGCTGTGCGTCTTCTTCGACGACGTGAAGGGCCCGGAGGGCAACCCGGTCCCGCTGATCGTGCAGAAGTCCGACGGCGGCTTCGGCTATGCCGCGACCGACCTGTCCGCGATCCGCGACCGCGTCTTCAACCTCAAGGCCGACACGCTGCTGTACGTGGTGGACACCCGGCAGTCGCTGCACTTCAAGATGGTCTTCGAGACCGCGCGCCGGGCCGGCTGGCTCACCGACGAGGTCACGGCCGTGCAGCTGGGCTTCGGCACGGTGCTGGGCAAGGACGGCAAGCCGTTCAAGACCCGTGAGGGCGAGACGGTGCGGCTGGTGGACCTGCTGGACGAGGCCGTCGCCCGGGCGTCGGCGATCGTGCGGGAGAAGGCCCAGGACCTGAGCGAGGAGGAGATCGCCGAGCGCGGCGCCCAGGTGGGCATCGGCGCGGTGAAGTACGCGGACCTGTCGACGTCGGCGGCCCGCGACTACAAGTTCGACCTCGACCAGATGGTCTCGCTCAACGGTGACACCTCGGTCTACCTGCAGTACGCCTTCGCGCGCATCCAGTCGATCCTGCGCAAGGCGGGCGAGGCGGGTCCGGTGGCGCACCCTGAGCTGGCGCTGGCTCCGGCGGAGCGCGCCCTGGGTCTGCACCTGGACCAGTTCGCGGCGACGGTGGCGGAGGCGGCCGGGGAGTACGCGCCGCACAAGCTGGCGGGGTACCTCTACCAGCTGGCCTCGCTGTACACGACGTTCTACGACCAGTGCCCGGTGCTGCGCGCCGAGTCGCCGGAGCTGGTGGAGAACCGCCTGTTCCTGTGCGACCTCACGGCCCGCACGCTGCGCCAGGGCATGGCGCTGCTGGGCATCCGGACGCCCGAGCGCCTGTAAGGGCTCATCCCGCGCCGGCACCGAGCTCGAACCAGATCAGCTTGCCGACCAGCCCCTGGGGCTGGTCGCGCAGGGCGAAGCCGCCCCAGCTGTCGGCGCACCACTGGACCAGGCCCAGGCCCCGGCCCTGTTCGGCGCCGTTGTCGGCGGCGTCGGGCAGGGCGACGCGGTCGAGCGCGGGCATGCGGGGGTTGGTGTCCCACACGGCGACGCGCACCCGGTCGCCCTCGCGTTTGACGCGTACGGAGGCGGGGCCGTCGGAGTAGCGGTAGGCGTTGGTGACGAGCTCCGAGGTGAGGAGCTCGGCGGTGTCGGCGAGTTCGAGGAAGCCGTGTTCCTCGAAGATGGTGCGCAGGGTGCGCCGGGCGATGCACGGCGCCATGGGGTCCGAGGGGACCTGGAGGGTGTACTCCCAGTCGTCCGTGGGTTCGGGGTCATGACTCATGCACGCCTCCGTGGAGTAAGCGACCTGACACACACGGTAGTCATGGTCGGAGCACATACCCCGCCCCTCGGGGTTTTCAGCAAGAGACGACCTGTGTGGGTGACGATCGTGAACTATGCGCCCACTCTCGCGTGAGCTGCGCAAACGCGATGTCTTCGCACCGGGCGGATACACGCAGGCGGCGCCGTGCGGTCCCGGAGGCCGGGATTCCCGCAGGACGCCGCCATTGCGCTGCGTAACGAGGGGGCGGAGGGAGGCGGCTACAGCTGCCGCGCGACCTCCGTCGCCCAGTACGTGAGAATCATGTTCGCCCCGGCGCGCTTGATGCCGGTGAGCGTCTCCATGATGGCCCGGTCGCGGTCGATCCAGCCGTTGGCGGCGGCCGCCTCGACCATCGCGTACTCGCCGGAGATCTGGTACGCGGCGACGGGCACGTCGACGGCGTCGGCGATCTTCGCGAGGACGTCGAGGTAGGGCAGGGCCGGCTTGACCATGACCATGTCGGCGCCCTCGTCCAGGTCGAGGGCGAGCTCGCGCAGGGACTCGCGCAGGTTGGCCGGGTCCTGCTGGTAGGTCTTGCGGTCGCCGGTCAGCGAGGAGCCGACGGCCTCCCGGAAGGGGCCGTAGAAGGCCGAGGCGTACTTGGCGGTGTAGGCCAGGATCGCCACGTCCTCGTGGCCGGTCTGGTCCAGGGCGTCGCGAACGACGCCGACCTGGCCGTCCATCATGCCGCTGGGGCCCACGACGTGGACGCCGGCGTCGGCCTGGACCTGGGCCATCTCGGCGTAGCGCTCGAGGGTGGCGTCGTTGTCGACGCGGCCGGCGGCGTCCAGGACGCCGCAGTGGCCGTGGTCGGTGTACTCGTCCAGGCACAGGTCGGACATGATCACGAGCTCGTCGCCGACCTCGGCCTTCACGTCGCGGATGGCGACCTGCAGGATGCCGTCGGGGTCGGTGCCGGCGGTGCCGAGCGCGTCCTTCTTGGCGTCCTCGGGAACGCCGAAGAGCATGATCCCGGCGACGCCCGCCTCCAGCGCCTCGACGGCGGCCTTGCGCAGGGTGTCACGGGTGTGCTGGACGACGCCCGGCATCGCCGAGATCGGCACCGGCTCGCCGATGCCCTCCCGCACGAAGGCGGGAAGGATCAGGTCGGCCGGGTGCAGCCGGTGTTCGGCGACCATGCGGCGCATGGCGGGGCTGGTCCTCAGCCGCCGGGGCCGCGACCCCGGGAAGCTGCCGTACGTGGTGCTCAACTGCGTGCCCTCCTACGTGATCCGGGCCGCCGCTCGCTCGGGCGGGTGACCGCTTCACCGGCCTCCAGGGCGGCGTCGCGGCGGGCCGCGCCGAACTCGGCGAGCGCCTCGGCCAGCTTGTGCACCGAGGGCTCGGGCGACAGCACGTCCACCCGCAGGCCGTGTTCCTCCGCGGTCTTCGCGGTGGCCGGGCCGATGCAGGCGATGACGGTGACATTGTGGGGCTTGCCGGCGATGCCGACGAGGTTGCGCACCGTGGAGGAGGAAGTGAAGAGCACGGCGTCGAAACCGCCGCCCTTGATCGCCTCGCGGGTCTCGGCCGGCGGCGG
This sequence comes from Streptomyces sp. PKA51, assembly GCF_057552455.1. Lineage (NCBI taxonomy): Bacteria > Bacillati > Actinomycetota > Actinomycetes > Kitasatosporales > Streptomycetaceae > Streptomyces > Streptomyces sp. PKA51. Next base: position 13,921 of record NZ_BAAJPZ010000007.1, on the reverse strand, counting down.
CGAGGCCCGCACGGTGCGGTAGGCGGTGACGTCGTCGACCTCCCAGCCCAGCTCGATCAGGCCGGCGACCAGGGTCTCGGTGGCGATGTCGGCGCGCGGCAGGAAGACGCGGTCGATCGGGTCGAAGACCGGGTCGTAGGGCGGCCAGTCCTCCAGCAGGCCCGCGGCGGACTGCTCGCCGGAGGGCACGAGGTCGGGCTTGACGCCGAACTCGACCAGGGCGGCGGCGGTCTGCTCGCCGACCGCGGCGACCTTGATGCCGGCGAAGGCACGGGCGTCGAGCCCGTACTCCTCGAACTTCTCCCGCACCGCCTTGACGGCGTTGACGGAGGTGAAGGCGATCCACTCGTAGCGGCCGGTGACCAGGCCCTTGACGGCGCGCTCCATCTGCTGCGGGGTGCGCGGGGGCTCCACCGCGATGGTGGGCACCTCGTGCGGCACCGCGCCGTACGAACGGAGCTGGTCGGAGAGGGAGGCGGCCTGCTCCTTGGTGCGCGGCACGAGCACGTTCCAGCCGAAGAGCGGCTTGGACTCGAACCACGACAGCTGCTCGCGCCGGTCGGCGGCACTGCGCTCGCCGACCACGGCTATGACCGGCTGGGCGCCGTCGGCCGAGGGCAGCACCTTGGCGGCCTTGAGCACCTGCTGGAGCGTGCCGAGGGTGGCGGTCCAGGTGCGCTGGCGGGTGGTGGTGCCGGCGACCGTGACGCTCAAGGGGGTGTCGGGCTTGCGCCCGGCGGCGACCAGCTGCCCGGCGGTGGCGACGACGTTCTCCAGCGTGGTGGAGACGACCGCGGTCACCTCGCTGGCGCCGACCTCGGCCCAGCAGGTGGCGTCCGCGGTGCGGGCGTCGACGAAACGGACGTCGCCGCCGTTGCCGTCGCGCAGCGGGACGCCGGCGTAGGCGGGCACGCCGACGGCGGTGGCGATGCCGGGGACGACCTCGAAGGTGATGCCCTCGGCGGCGCAGGCCAGCATCTCCTCGGCGGCGTCGCCGTCGAGGCCGGGGTCGCCGTGCACGGCACGCACGACCCGCTTGCCGGCGCGCGCGGACGCCATGACAAGATTGGCGGTGTCCCGAAGGACGGGCACGTCCGCGGCCTTTGATGCCTCGTCAGTAACCGTGTGGAGGGGCACGTCCACGGTGCTGCGGGCGTGCGTGCGCACCACGTCGAGCACCTGCGGATCGGCGATCAGGACGTCCGCTGCCGCCAGTGCCTCCACGGCACGCAGCGTCAGCAGACCCGGGTCACCGGGGCCTGCGCCGAGGAAGGTGACGTGCCCGTGCGCGGAGTGGTTCGGGGCGGTGGGGTTCAATGTGCTCGCTCCCCCATAAGACCGGCCGCACCCTTGTCGAGCATCTCGGCGGCGAGTTCGCGGCCGAGGGCAAGGGCGTCCTGTTCGGACGCGGGTACGGGACCGGTGGTGGACAGCTGCACCAGCGTCGAGCCGTCGGTGGTGCCGACGACGCCGCGCAGGCGCATTTCGGTGACAGCCTGCTCCTCGACCAACAGGTCGGCCAACGCGCCCACGGGCGCGCTGCAGCCGGCCTCCAGGGCGGCGAGCAGGGAACGCTCGGCGGTCACGGCGGCCCGGGTGACCGGGTCGTCGAGCACGGCGAGCGAAGCGGCGAGCGGTGCGTTGGTCGCGACGCACTCGATCGCCAGGGCCCCCTGGCCGGGGGCGGACAGGATCCGGTCGGCCGGCAGGTACTGGGTGACCTCGTCCAGCCGGCCCAGGCGGGTCAGGCCCGCCGCGGCCAGCACCACGGCGTCCAGCTCGCCCTTGGCGACGAAGCCGAGCCGGGTGTCGACGTTGCCGCGCACGGGCACGGTCTCGATCCGCCGGCCCGCCTCGCGGGCCCAGGCGTTGAGCTGGGCCATCCGCCGGGGCGAACCGGTGCCGATGCGCGCCCCGTCGGGGAGCTGCTCGAAGGTGAGCCCGTCGCGGGCGACGAGCACGTCGCGCGGGTCCTCGCGCCGGGGGACGGCGGCCAGCAGCAGCCCGTCGGGCTGCGCGGTCGGCAGGTCCTTCAGCGAGTGGACGGCGAAGTCGATCTCGCCGGCGAGCAGCGCGTCGCGCAGCGCCGAGACGAACACGCCGGTGCCGCCGATCTGCGCCAGCGCCTCGCGCGAGACGTCGCCGTAGGTGGTGATCTCCACCAGTTCCACCGGGTGCCCGGTGGCCTGGTGGACCGCCTCGGCCACCTGGCCGGACTGAGCCATCGCGAGCTTGCTGCGGCGGGTGCCCAACCGCAGGGTGCGCCGCGTCGAAGAGGTGTCGTTCATGCCGGCTCCCGTGCCGTGGTGTGCCTGTCGGCACGCGTGTCGGCCCTGCTGACGGCGGCGACCGCCTGCGGGTCGAGGTCGAAGAGTTCGCGCAGCGCGTCGGCGTAGCCGGCGCCGCCCGGGGTGGCGGCCAGCTCCTTCACGCGCACGGTGGGGGCGTGCAGGAGCTTGTCGACGACGCGGCGCACGGTCTGGGTGATCTCCGCGCGCTGCTTGTCGTCCAGGTCCGGCAGCCGCCCGTTGAGGCGGGACATCTCACTGGCCACCACGTCGGCGGCCATGGTGCGCAGCGCCACCACGGTGGGCGTGATGTGCGCGGCGCGCTGGGCGGCGCCGAAGGCGGCGACCTCGTCGGAGACGATGGTGCGCACCTGGTCGACGTCGGCGGCCATGGGGGCGTCCGCAGAGGCCTCGGCGAGGGACTCGATGTCCACGAGCCGGGCGCCGGGCAGCCGGTGCACGGCGGCGTCGACGTCGCGGGGCATGGCCAGGTCCAGCAGGGCCAGGGCCGCTCCCGTGCCGCTGGTGCGGCCGGTGAGGGCGGCCCGTACGGCGTCGGCGGTCAGGACGAGGCCGGTGGCGCCGGTGCAGGAGACGACGATGTCGGCGAGCGCCAGCTCGCCGGGGACGGCGTCCATCGGCACGGCCGAGGCGGTGAAGCCGGACGCGCCGGGCCCGCCGGGCTCGGTCAGGATGGCCGCGAGCCGCTCGGCCCGCTCCAGGGTGCGGTTGGCGACGGCCACGTGGGCGACGCCGGCGCGCGCGAGGGTGGCGGCGGCCAGCGAGGACATCGAGCCCGCGCCGATGACCAGGGCGCGGCGGCCCGCCGCCCAGTCGGCGACGGGGGTGGCGGCGGCCAGCTGCTCCAGGCCGAAGGTGACCAGGGACTGGCCGGCCTTGTCGATGCCGGTCTCGCTGTGGGCGCGCTTGCCGACCCGCAGGGCCTGCTGGAACAGGTCGTTCAGCAGTCGGCCGGCGGTGTGCAGCTCCTGGCCGAGGGCGAGGGCGTCCTTGATCTGGCCAAGGATCTGGCCCTCGCCGACGACCATCGAGTCCAGCCCGCAGGCCACCGAGAACAGGTGGTGGACGGCCCGGTCCTCGTAGTGCACGTACAGGTAGGGGGTGAGCTCCTCCAGCGCCACGCCCGAGTGCCGGGCGAGCAGCGTGGACAGCTCGGCGACGCCCGCGTGGAACTTGTCCACGTCGGCGTACACCTCGATGCGGTTGCAGGTGGCGAGCACCGCCGCCTCGGTGGCGGGCTCGGCGGCCAGCACGTCGTGCGCGAGCCGGGCCCGGCTCTCGCGGGTGAGCGCGGCCCGCTCCAGCACGCTGACCGGGGCGCTGCGGTGGCTGAGACCGACGACGAGGAGGCTCATGCCGGCATCACGGCGGGGACGTCCCCCTCCGGTCCCTTCCGGCCGCCCGGGGTCGCACGGCCCGGAGCCTGCGGGGCACCGCCGGCGGCGGCGACGGCCGCGGGGCCCTGACCGGGCTCCTCGCCGGCCTTGCGCTGCTCGTGGAAGGCGAGGATCTGCAGCTCGATGGACAGGTCGACCTTGCGCACGTCGACGCCGTCGGGCACGGCGAGCACGGTCGGCGCGAAGTTCAGGATCGAGGTGACGCCGGCGGTCACGAGGCGGTCGCAGACCTGCTGGGCGGCGCCGGCGGGGGTGGCGATGACGCCGATGGACACCCCGTTGTCCCGGATGATCGACTCGAGTTCGTCGGTGTGGCGCACGGGCAGCCCGGCGACCGGCCGGCCGGTCATGGCGGGGTCGGCGTCGATGAGGGCCGCGACGCGGAAGCCGCGGGAGGCGAAGCCGCCGTAGTTGGCCAGGGCGGCGCCGAGGTTGCCGATGCCGACGATGACGACGGGCCAGTCCTGGGTCAGGCCCAGCTCGCGGGAGATCTGGTACACGAGGTACTCGACGTCGTAGCCCACGCCGCGGGTGCCGTACGAGCCCAGGTAGCTGAAGTCCTTGCGCAGCTTGGCGGAGTTCACGCCGGCCGCACTGGCCAGCTCCTCGGAGGAGACGGTGGGGACCGAGCGCTCGGAGAGCGCGGTCAGCGCGCGCAGATACAGCGGTAGCCGGGCGACGGTGGCCTCGGGGATCCCTCGGCTTCGGGTCGCCGGTCGGTGAGTTCGGCCAGTTGCCACGGTGCTCCTGCGGGTAGAGCGGGGCTGCGGGCAGCGCCTTGTCCCAGAACCGCCCTGTTGAACGCAGGCTATGCCTTTGTGAACGCGTGCACAAAGATGGTGTCCGATTTGCCCGGCCAACGTGATGGGTGTCACGCGGCGATTCGGCCCCTTCCGGGAACCGTTCGGCCGGGTGCCCCGAAGGCCGGTCGGGTACCCCGACTGTCCACCACACCTGCCACAGGAGCGCCACGCGCAGACCCACCGGGACACGGGCGCTCACTCCTTGCGGACTCGAACAAAACGCCCACGATGTTAGTCGACTCAGGCACCCAATCGGGCGCCGCGAACGGGAGCGAACGGGGCACAATGGCCGCCATGAGCCCGCTCCTGCGCCGCAGCGCCCGCAAGAACCCCGCCGACCGCGTCGTCACCCTGGTCGGCAAGCCCGGCTGCCACCTGTGCGACGCCGCCGAAGCGGTGATCGCGCAGGTCTGCGCGGAACTCGGGGCGCGCTGGGAGAAGAAGGACATCACCCAGGACGAGGAGCTGCACCGCAAGTACTGGGAGCAGATCCCGGTCGTCCTCGTCGACGGGGCGCAGCACGACTTCTGGCGGGTGAACCCCGACCGCCTGCGCAAGGCCCTGGGCGCCTGAGGCCCGGGCCGAAGGGGCCGCTGAGTAACCGCCCCGCCGCGCAGAGTTCACGCCATCGCATCACTCGGGGCTCCGGTTACCCCGAACAAACTGGCTATGCTCGCGGCATGGCCGCACTCGGATGGCTCACCCCGCGCAGGCGCTCCGCCACGGCACGCAGCGTGCTGGCAGGCGAAGCGGCGGCGGAGGCAGCCCGCAAGTCCGCGCAGGAGAACGCCCAGGAGCAGGAGGCGTCGGCGGCGTCCGCCCAGGCGCCGGGCGAGCCGGAATTCCCGGTCGCGGGCGACGAGCGGGCGGCCGCGTTCTTCGACCTGGACAACACCGTCATGCAGGGCGCGGCCATCTTCCACTTCGGCCGCGGGCTGTACAAGCGGCACTTCTTCGGCAAGCGCGAGCTCGCGCGCTTCGCCTGGCAGCAGGCGTGGTTCCGGCTGGCCGGCATCGAGGACCCCGAGCACATGCAGGACGCCCGCGACAGCGTCCTGTCGATCGTCAAGGGCCACCGCGTCTCCGAGCTGATGACCATCGGCGAGGAGATCTACGACGAGTACATGGCCGAGCGCATCTGGCCCGGCACCCGCGCCCTGGCCCAGGCCCACCTGGACGCCGGGCAGAAGGTCTGGCTGGTCACCGCCGCCCCCGTGGAGACGGCGACGATCATCGCCCGCCGGCTGGGGCTGACCGGCGCGCTGGGCACCGTCGCCGAGTCCGTCGGCGGGGTCTACACCGGCAAGCTGGTCGGCGAGCTGCTGCACGGCCCGGCCAAGGCCGAGGCCGTCCGGGCGCTGGCCGCCGCCGAGGGTCTGGACCTCGCCCGCTGCGCGGCGTACAGCGACTCCGCCAACGACATCCCGATGCTCTCGCTCGTCGGGCACCCCTACGCGATCAACCCCGACGGCCGGCTGCGCAAGCACGCGCGCGAGCACGGCTGGCGGCTGCGCGACTACCGCACGGGCCGCAAGGCCGCCAAGATCGGCATTCCCGCCGCGGCCGGCCTGGGCGCCCTCGCGGGCGGCGCCGCCGCGGGCATCGCCCTGCACCGCCGCCGTCGCTGAAGCCCGGCCGCGGGGGCGCCCGTGGCCGTTTCCGTCAGGTGCTCACCGACCGTGCCGTCCGCGGCGCCGTCCACCTGCCGCCCATCACCGGAACGGGCGACGCCGCGGCGCGCCTCCTCGCCACGCGCCGTAATCGGACTGCCCGAACAGGCAATCTTTTTGTCGTACCCATGTGAAGGGTTCGACACTCCTTACGTGTCCGGATTGCCACAACACGCTGCCCAATCGGCCACACCTTCGCCAATTCCTGTCAACTTCCGTTCGTAGTTCGATATTTGAACGGGCATGAACCGCGCCCATAACGAACGGAAACGATGATTTAGGCAACTCGGTGTAGCGCTGCCTGTACGAAGGGTTATTCTCCTCAAACGCAAGCCGGTACCCGCTTGTCCCTACGACGAGTGAACGGTCCCGCGCTGCACGTGATGGAAGCTCTGCCTCTGGGAGTCCCGTGTACCCACACGTCGGGGTTGACGCCTCGGGCCTGGCTACGCTGCGCGCAGCGGTCCTCGACCGTCTGCGCGGCTTCGTCCCCACCGCGTACGCCGTCCCCGCCTTCGCCACGCCCGCCCTCGCGGGGGTGGGCGGCCCTGCCGGCCCCTGCTACGCCCTCGCCGAGAGCAGCGCGGCCGTCGGCAGACGCACCCGCCGGGCGGCCGGCGCCGCCACGACGACCCGCCGTCCGAGCGCGGACAGCGACAGCGCCCGCATGCTCGACCTCGTCGAACGGGCCCAGGCCGGCGAGGCCGAGGCCTTCGGCCGGCTCTACGACCAGTACGCCGACACCGTCTACCGCTACATCTACTACCGCGTCGGCGGCCGGGCCACGGCCGAGGACCTGACCAGCGAGACGTTCCTGCGCGCCCTGCGCCGCATCGGCACCTTCACCTGGCAGGGCCGCGACTTCGGCGCCTGGCTGGTGACCATCGCCCGCAACCTGGTGGCCGACCACTTCAAGTCGTCCCGGTTCCGGCTGGAGGTCACCACCGGCGAGATGCTCGACGCCAACGAGGTCGAGCGCAGCCCCGAGGACTCCGTCCTCGAATCCCTCTCCAACGCCGCCCTGTTGGAGGCGGTGCGCAAGCTCAACCCCCAGCAGCAGGAGTGCGTCACCCTGCGCTTCCTCCAGGGCCTGTCGGTCGCCGAGACCGCCCGCGTCATGGGGAAGAACGAGGGCGCCATCAAGACCCTGCAGTACCGGGCCGTGCGCACCCTCGCCCGGCTCCTGCCGGACGACGCCCGCTGATCGTGCCCGGCCCCGCCCGGCCCCACGGCCGAGCATCCTTCCGACCCCCGAACCCCCGATTTTCGATGTGATGTCCGCAATCACTCACCGGCGGCCACCTCACCGCGGCCGCGTAACCCGACTGCCGCGCCGCTCGTTGTCCGGGGTGCAGACTTCCCGATGCCACGTCATGCCGGTATTCACTCACTCGATCGAGTGGATGCTCCCCCGGCGTGCAACCCTTCATGTGCCCAGGGGAGTCGACCGTCATGACGAGAGGAGGTGCCGCCTGTGATCGCGAATGTATCGGCGCACCGGCGGGCGAACGCCTTCGCCCAGGCCCTGGACCAGGATGCCCAGGGTGCTGCGGCCGCACAGTCCGGCCCGTCGGTGGAAGACACCGAGCAGGCAAAGCTGTTGGCCCTGGCGGGCGGGCTCGGCGCACTGCCCGGCCCCGAGCTGGACCCCGAGGTCAAAACCGTGCAGCGGGCGCAGCTGATCGCCGCCATGGAGGCGCAGTTCGCCGGCGGCATCCCCGCACAGCGCCCGGGCCGCGGAGCGCACCGGGCCGGCCGGCTCTCCCGGCTGCGCCCCCGCTCCCGCTGGTCCAAGGGGCTCGCCGCCGGCGGGCTCACCGTGGGCGTGGCAGCGGGCGCGTTCGGCGGCGTGGCGGCCGCGAGCACCAATGCCCTGCCCGGCGACACGCTCTACGGCCTCAAGCGCGGCATGGAGGACCTCAAGCTCGGCATGGCGGACGGCGATGCCGCACGCGGCGGCCTGTTCCTCGACCAGGCGTCGACGCGCATGCAGGAGGCCCGCCGGCTGATGGAGCGCGGCCGCGCCGGCGCGCTGGACCACGAGTCGCTCACCGAGATCCGCCGCACCCTCGCGGGCATGCAGCACGACGTCGCCGAGGGCCACCGGCTGCTGCACGGCGTCTACCAGCGGGACGGCTCGCTCGGCGCCATCCAGCGGCTGTCCTCGTTCGCCTCGTCCCACCGGGAGAGCTGGAGCCAGCTGCGCGAGAAGCTGCCCGTCCAGCTCAGCGACGTCGGCAACGGCGTCACCTCGGTCTTCGCCGCCATAGACGAAGAGGTCGAGCCGCTGCGGTCGCTGCTGCACAACAACCAGGGCAAGCACGGCTCGCCCACGGGCGGCACCGCCTCGCACCACGGCACGCCCGGCAATGCCGGCAGCCAGTCCTCGCCGTCCGCGAAGGCCTCCTCGTCGGCCGACGGCAAGCGCTCCGGCGGCAAGCCCGCCCAGTCCTCGCCGAGCGGTCCGGAGGAGCACGAGGGGCTCCTCGGCGGTACGGGGCTGCTGCAGCCGCCGTCCGAGGGCACCGGTGCGGACCGGCAGGCGCACGGCAAGGACGGCAGGCCGTCCAAGCAGCCGGACGTCACCATCCCGCCGCTGCTGCCCAACATCCTCCCGGGTCTGGGCATCCACGGCGAGGACGAGAAGTAGGCATCCGGCGGTCGGTGTTCTTCTGAAGATTCTTCCGAAGAAGGTTCTTCAGAAGAACACCGCTTCAGAAGAACACCGACCGCCTCTGCACCAGCAGCTTGTAGAGCGTGTGCTGGATCGTCTCGCGCACCTGGTCGGTCAGGTTGAACATCAGCATCGGGTCGTCCGCCGCCTCCGGCGAATAGCCGTCGGTCGGGATCGGCTCACCGAACTGGATCGTCCACTTCGTCGGCAGCGGCACCAGCCCCAGCGGCCCGAGCCAGGGGAACGTCGGCGTCACCGGGAAGTACGGGATGCCCAGCAGTCGCGCCACCGTCCTGGAGTTGCCGATCATCGGGTAGATCTCCTCGGCCCCGACGATCGAGCACGGCACGATCGGTGCCCCGGCACGCAGTGCCGTCTGCACGAAGCCGCCCCGCCCGAAGCGCTGCAGCTTGTACCGCTCGGAGAAGGGCTTCCCGATCCCCTTGAAGCCCTCCGGCATCACCCCGACCAGCTCCCCGCGCTCCAGCAGCATCTGCGCGTCCTCCGCGCAGGCCAGGGTGTGCCCGAGCTTGCGCGACAGCTCGTTGATCAGCGGCAGCACGAAGACCAGGTCCGCCGCGAGCATCCGCACATTGCGCCCGGCCGGGTGGTGGTCGTGCACCGCCACCTGCAGCATCAGGCCGTCCACGGGCAGCGTGCCGGAGTGGTTGGCGACGATGAGCGCCGAGCCCTTCTCCGGGATGTTCTCGATGCCCTTCACCTCGACCCGGAAGTACTTCTCCTTGAACGGCCGCAGCACCGACATGATCAGCTGATCGGTGAGCTCCTGGTCGTAGCCGAAGTCGTCGACCTCGTACTCGCCCGTGATCCGCCGGCGCAGGAAGTTCAGCCCGTGGGCCACCTTCCGCTCCCAGCCGTCCGCGCCCTGCCGCTCCTCGGCCGCCCCGGCCTCGCCGCCGTCCTTCGCCGCCTCCTCGGCGCCCGCAGCGCCGCCCACGGGGCCCCGCCGGGGCCGGGTGCCCGGTCCGGGCCCGTCGTCCTCGCGCTGGGCCGGTACGGGCGCCAGCGCGGCCCGCTCCGTACGGGCCAGGCCGGCGCGCTTGGGCCGCCGCTTGGACCGCGGCTCCTCGCCGAACGGAATCACCTTCGCATCGGCCATCGTGCGTGCGCTCCTCAGTTCTGGCCGCTGCCCGCAGGCATCAGCGCGGCGATCCGGTCGACGGTACGGGCGAGGGAGTCGGGCGGCAGCAGCCCCGGGCCGCGGCTGCGGGCGAAGTCCGCGAAGGCCGCGGGCGTGGAGTAGCGGGGGTGGAACCCCAGCGTGTCGCGCAGCTGCGCGGTGTCCACGACCCGGCCGTGGGTGAGCAGCCGGATCTGCTCGGGCGAGAAGTCCAGCGCCCCCACCGAACGCAGCGCGGAGCCGACCCAGGTCACCGTCGGCAGGAAGAAGGGGAGCGTGGGGCGCCCGAGGCGCCGTGCGGCCTGCGAGAGCAGCAGCACGCCGTCGCCCGCGACGTTGAAGGTGCCGCTGTTGAGCGTGCCGCGGACCGGCTCGCCGGCCGCGATGCGCAGCACCTCGATCGCGTCGTCCTCGTGGACGAACTGCAGCCGGGGGTCGAAGCCCAGGACGGTGGGCAGCACGGGCAGCGAGAAGTACTCGGCGAGCGGCGAGTCCGCGCAGGGCCCGAGCACGTTCGCGAAGCGCAGGACGCACACGGCCACGTCGGGCCGGCGCCGGGCGAAGCCGCGCACATAGCCCTCGACCTCCACCACGTCCTTGGCGAAGCCCCCGCTCGGCAGCGACTTCGGCGGCGTGGACTCGGTGAAGACGGCCGGGTCGCGGGGCGCCGAACCGTACACCGTGGTGCTCGACTTGATCACGAGCCGCTTGACGGAGGGCGTCTTCTGGCAGGCGCCGAGCAGCTGCATCGTGCCGATGACGTTGGTCTCCTTGACCGTCGCCCGGCTGCCGCGCTTGCCCAGGGGCGTGCCGTTGACGTCCATATGGACGACCGTGTCGACGGAGTGCTCCGCGAGGACCCTGCCGATCGTGGGATGGCGGATGTCCGCCCGTATGAAATCGGCCCCGCCCAGACGGTGCTCGGGTGGCACTGCGTCCACCCCGATGACGCGGTCGACGTCGGGCTCGCGCTGGATGCGGCGGACGAAGCGGCCGCCCAGTTGCCGTGCGACTCCGGTGACGAGCACGACCTTGCCCAAGATCAGCGCCTTCCTTCCCACCGAGCTCCAAGCCCTGTCGCGGCCACCGTAGCGGGTCGTTGTTGCACTGTGATGACCACCGGTGGGGCGGACCGTCATTTCAAGCCGTAGCGACGGTTTCACTTACTGCTACGTCAGCTGAGGGGCGGCGGCGAGGAGCGACGGGGCGGGGCGGCGGAGGATGGGGCCGAATGCACCGCAGCCCTCCCGCCGTGAGGCGGGAGGGCTGCGGGACGAGCACAGCGGCGTGCTTACTTCTTGTTGCGACGCTGAACGCGCGTGCGCTTGAGCAGCTTGCGGTGCTTCTTCTTGGCCATCCGCTTGCGCCGCTTCTTGATAACAGAGCCCACGACTACCCTCGCTTACATCGATTCACTCGGTGCGGGGCGTCCGAGCCCACACGACCTACATCGGGTCAGCGTACCCGCCACCGGGCGAACAGCGTAATCCGGGGTCCCCGTCAGGCCGTTTCCACCCCCACGAAGGACTCTCGGAGGTACTCGTGCACCGCTTGTTCTGGGACCCGGAAGGACCTGCCCACCCGGATCGCCGGCAGATGACCGCTGTGCACCAGCCGGTACACGGTCATCTTGGAGACTCGCATCACCGCGGCGACTTCCGCCACGGTCAGGAACACGACCTCGTTGAGAGGCCTTTCGCCAGCAGCCATGACACACCTGAACCTTCCGCACATGACGCGCACCGGCTTCCCCTCCGGTGACTCCTCGTCGCTGCGCGCTCACTCCCCAGGTTAGGGGCGGGTGATGCGAGTGGGGAAGAGGAGCAGCCATCGGCCGCCTACTGTGACAGACACGCTCGATTGAGTACATAGCGAGTAAGCGGTCGGTAGTAATCAGACCGCACAGTGTCATCAAGCGGAACGGCCACGGACACCCGCCCCTCGGCCTCGCCGACGAACGGCGCGGGGTCGTCCGAGTCCGCCAGGCCGATGGCCTCAATGCCCAGCTGACCTGCTCCGCAGAGCCATCCGTGGTCCCCGACGACCAGGGCCGGCAAGGGTCCGCCGCCCTCCGCGACGCCGGCCAGCGCAGCCCGAAGCGGGAGGGGCGAATGCGTATGTGCGCCCGGCTCACTCGCAGACGGCCGTGCGCCGGGTTCGCGCACCATCGCGACTCCTCCGGCGTAGTGAAGGTTGTATGTGCGTACGCCGAACCGGGTCGTCATGTCGACACTTCGACCCTGCGCCGGGGTGAGGACAGCACATCCCGCCGCCGACAGACCGGCGGCCAAACCGGCGTAGAAGCCCAGGAGACGGTGCGGGTGACCCGTGCCGATGAGCACCGGCGCCCCCGTCGCGGCCACCGTGGCGAGCCGGTCCGCGAAGGCATCGAGTGCCACCATCGTCCGGTCCGGATCAATCACATCCTGCCCGGAAGTTTCCCTGGGATCGACCGAAACACCACACCTCTGGCCCATCAGACGCAACAAATCCGCGAAGCGCCAGTCGTATTCCGGCTCCAGACCGATCAGCACCCGGGGATCCCGCGCGGCGAACCGCCGGTACCGCGCCAGACTGCCCTCCCGGGACGTGGCGACACGGCCCGCGATCCCGGTGGCGAGCAGATGGGCGATCAGGTCGTCGCGCGCGCAGGACACGGCCCGATGCTGGCCGAAGGCCGGCGGCTCCGGCGACCGAACGACGGCGAATCAGCCCATGTGGTGACCGCGCGCCGGGGCAGGAGGGGCCAGGGTCGTGCGTGGGGCTAGGGCAACAGGCCGTGGGAGGGGAAGACGGCCCGGCGCGTCGCCAGGACCGCCTGGTCCAGCCGGTCCGCCGGGTCGTACCCCGACTCCGCGAAGTCCCGCCACGACGGCCGCAGACCGTCCGTCATCCGCAGCGGCCCCAGCTGCTGCGTCCGCCGGAAGACCTCCCGGCGCCAGTCCTCCGGCACCGGCGACGCGGGATCCACCGGCCGGCCCGCGGCGATGCCCACCAGATGCGCCCAGGACCTCGGCACCACGTCCACCACGGCGTACCCGCCGCCCCCGAGTGCCACCCAGCGCCCGTCGGCGTGACGGTGGGCCAGGTCGTGGCAGGCCTCGGCCACCAGGCGCTGGGCGTCCAGCGAGACCGCCAGATGCGCCAGCGGGTCCTCGAAGTGCGTGTCGGCCCCGTGCTGCGTCACCAGCACCTGCGGCCGGAAGGCCGCCAGGAGCTCCGGTACGACGGCATGGAAGGCCCGCAGCCAGCCGGCGTCCCCCGTGCCCGCCGGCAGGGCCACATTGACCGCACTGCCCTCGGCCCCCGGGGCGCCCGTCTCCTCGGGCCAGCCCGTCTGGGGGAAGAGCGTGCGCGGATGCTCGTGCAGCGAGATCGTCAGGACGCGGGGATCCTCCCAGAAGGCCGCCTGGACGCCGTCGCCGTGATGGACGTCCACGTCCACGTACGCCACGCGCTGCGCCCCCAGCTCCAGCAGCCGGGCCACGGCGAGGGCGGCGTCGTTGTAGACGCAGAAACCCGACGCGGACCCCGGCATCGCATGGTGCAGCCCACCACTGAAGTTGACCGCGTGCACGGCCTCCCCGCGCCACACGGCCTCGGCTGCGGCCACCGACTGCCCCGCGATCAGCGCGGCGGCGTCGTGCATGCCGGCGAAGGCCGGATCGTCCGGGGTACCGAGCCCGTACGCGGTGTCGGCCGACCGCGGATCGGCGGAAGCCCGCCGCACGGCGTCGATGTAGTCGGCGCGGTGCACCAGCCCGAGCGTCGACTCCCCCGCCGCCGGCGCGGCGACCACCCGGGCCGCCTTGTCCAACCCATATGCCTCGACCAGGCGCATGGTGAGGAAAAGCCGCACGGGATCCATGGGATGTCCCGACCCGAAGTCGTATCCCGTGACCGCCTCGTCCCACATCACGTGCGCCT